>JBGPOI010000016.1:0-23132 GCA_041487975.1 Binatia bacterium
GACCCTCATGGTGGTTGTTCATCAGACAGTAGGCAGAGCAGCGCCATTGATATCGCTCCACCACAGCTCCAAGAAGTTGGAGAAAGCTGTGGATAGTGACAAGACGAAACTGATAATTCAAGACCTGACCCCTTCATTTCCATGAAGATGTCCCAGTCGGCCATGGTCGCTTGATTCGGGCTAACGGTGTGCTATTGAGCTGCGGCGGGAAAACGGGACGCTTGCATCGGAACGTCGCCTCGTGCCCGTCGTCAGCTCGAACGGCAGGTTAGCGGCACGCTGCTCGGCGCCCATTTGCTCATGCCTGAGGAAGAGGCCAACGATGGCACCGAAGCCCCAGTACAGAAATCCATCGGCGGAGCCAACGGTGGAGCAGGCAATCGCTGCGAACAACTGAGGGCGCAGACGATCTCCAGCGAAGAGAGCCCGAGGCCTACGCCCTCACGAACGGTCGAGCGAGCGTCTCTGGTACCGATAAAGGTAGTCGAACAGCAGCCCGGCCGCCGCCCCGATGCCTCCCGCCCACTTGAGGACCGTCCACCCAAAATCGTCGCGCGCAGGAGCAAGAGGAATGAGTTTCTTGAACTCCTCGCTGTATCCGACGAAGAAGACCAAGCCAGAGAGGCCCAACGTTGTTATCAGCAGCGCGAACCCCTCGAGCGAGAAGTACGAACGGTACTTCGTGCAGTACTCCTCGTATTCCCTCTCCACCGAGTGCTTGTCGCGCGTGCGGAGGAACCGGGCAATCGTCATGATCCGGATCTCGTTGTGAAAGCAGACCGCATCGACGTACAGACAGACGAACGGGATGAGTACGAGCAGAACGAACGGGGGGTGGCTCCCTTGTGGTACATTCGAACCTATGCCGAAGCCCGCGGCGCCGATCGCGGCCACCAGGATCAGCTTCCACTTCATCAAGTCGGTTCGCGCCTTCTGGGATTCGATGATTTCGTCCCTGAGCTTGTCGATCATCCGTCCTCCCCCCTCGACCAGAACGGCACTAGGCGTGAGTGTCGCTGGTCGCCCGCATGGCTTCCAGGGCCAGGACGAGATTCGCCTGCGTCCACTGGAGCGACACGTGCGGGTTCGGCACGTACTCACCGCGCCGCAGATAGTAGAGCTCCGGGCAGCGCCATGACTCCGTAATCTGTGCCAGCGCCCGGTTGAAGTGGAGCGTCTGTTGCTCGATGTCCGAAGACGACCGCGTCTCGAGGAAGCGGCGCCCGTAATACGCGGACAGAATCGGGTCGAACAGGCCCCATTGAGCCTCGTCGCCGATCCGCTCGAGGAGCACATCCCGTACTTCCATGTCCTCGCTGAAGTCGCGCGTCCGTTCTCCTGCGGGCAATCGGTCCTCGTAGTCCGGGGCCCAGTAGGAGTCACCCAGGTATCGGCGGATGCCGAACTCGCCCTTGAGGAAACGGTTGACGTCGTGGAGCAGGAGGTCGGCCATCGGCCCCTCGACAACGTCGAGCGGGAACAGAAGGAAGAGGAGGGCTGCGTCGTAACGCCTGTTCTTGCTCGGCGAGAGTTGCGCGCATTCGTGGGGCAAGATGTCCTCCAGCGCCGTCCGGCCGCGCTCGAGTAAGTGGGCTGTGGCGTTCACCAGCCTCGCTCCGAAGGGCTCACATTGGAATGCAGTGGCCCGCTCGCGGGCGAGGAGGAGCAGCGCGTCGAGCCCAGCCACGACTGTCCCGATGCTCGAGGCGGAGATCTTCCGTACCTCCTCCCAGTGGCCGCTGTCCTCGTCCTGCCAGAAGCGGATCGCCTCGAAGTAGCGCGGGAAGAGCGCCAGCGTGGAGACCGCGGGCTCATCCAGCGCGACATGCCCACCATAGGCGAGCTGCGCGTAGAGCCAGAGAAAATAGCCGAGCGCATCGTTCTGCGCGTGGGGCCAGCGCTGGTTCGAGATCTCCTCCAGGCCGTGCCCATCAAAGCGGACGTGCGGCCGCTTGGACACGTCCTGCGGGTCGACAGCGCCGGAGATTATCTCTTCGAACCTGCAGCGGTGGTGGTCGAAGAACTTGATCAGGGCGCGCGCCACCCCAGCCGCGACGGGTGTCTGGGCGCTCACATGGTGCGCATATGCCACGTAGACGTTGTCCCGGACCCAGACGTTCGCGTACCCCGAGGAGGCGATGGACTCGCCGGCCGAAGATGCCGAGAAGAGGCCAGACGGCAGGCGAGCGAAAGTGAGCGTTCCGTGGCTCCGGAGCTCCGCCTCGATTCGAGACAGATCGTTGGCGCGGTAGTGCCCGCTTGGTATGAGGGCCGCGAGTTTTGGGTTCTGGAACCGCATCATCTTCGTCTGCGCCGTAGATTACCATAGGAAGTAGCGGGAGACATCCCTCTCCGAGTGGGCAGGTCGCGCGAAACGGTTTGTGATGCGCCTGGCTTCCCTGGTCTGGAGCATGCAGGCGTCAGCGGAGACGGCGAGGACCGTGTGGAGCGCCCGGCGATGGTCGGGCGACACCCTCTGCTCTTCGCGTGTGGCCTCGTCATCTGCGTGGGCACGGCGAGCGCTAACGGCGGAGCTCAGCCACCGCGCCACAACCCGGCCGTGGCGTCGGTTGAACCTCTGCGTATACACCCCATTCAGTTGCCGCATCCCTGCGGACAGGTGGCCCTGAGGCGTTTCCACTAACAGGTGATACTGGTTGGGCAGCAGGCAATAGGCATGACAGCGCCATTGATACCGCTCCACCGCGGCTCCAAGAAGTTCGAGAAAGATACGGCGATCCTCATCATCCCTGTAGATTGCCTGTCGGGCATTCCCGCGAGCGGTCAGGTGGTACACCGCCCCCGGGTATTCGAGGCGCAAGGGACGAGCCATACGCAGACAGTAACAAGGCGAAACTGATAATTTAAAAGATTTAGGGGTCAGATCTTGCAATAACACTTTTCGCCTGACCAGAAGAGAGACAATGCAAAATGCAAGATCTGACCCTATTTACTTCGGGTGATGGTCTGCTGTCTCGTCATCTTTTTGGCTCACGGTATCGTCCCCAGCTCATCGATGCGGAGCACGAGTGGGTCTACAGGCCGTGGGTTGGTTTCAGTGCCGAAGTAAAGGTAGCTGCCTCCGAGCGCGAGCGTCCCGGAGAAGCAAACTTCCACGTCTGTGCCATCGTCTAGATTGAGCCGGTAGGTCATCCGGCTCCACTTGTCCCGGATCTCCTGGAATGGCTCAGCCACACGTGGGATTGCTCGGGCATCGCTCAACTCACCGAGGAGTTGGACAGCCCGGTGCAGCACCCCGGCTAGATCCTCCCGAAGCTGTGGTAGGGACGTGTCATCCCGGTAGCCACTCTTGTTGTGCTCGACCTTATTGCGGAACTCGACCACTTCGCCTAGCCGGTCGGCGAATTTTCTCTTTTTGTCGTTGGCCACGTAGATGTGCCTCCGGCCGAACTTGCGTTCGATGAGGGCGACGTGCGGCGAGCTGGCGATGTGATCGGGCAAGTTGCGGAACAAAGTGATGATCTGGCCGAAGCTCAGACGGTCGAGGGTGTAGCGGTTGTTAGGGTCAGCACTCTGCAGGATGTTCAACAGATGCGTGTCCCGGTCAGGACCGAACAAGAGCTGTGCCCATCCCCAAATGGCTACCCGGAGCAACCGCTCCACCGTGGCACACCCTTCGAGGAAGGGGCTAAAGAGGCTGCTTTTATCCACCGCTTTGGCGATCTTACCCCCCAGGACGCGCAGCCGCTGGCAGACCTGTGCCGCACCATCGACCTGCTTTGACAAAGCCGGGAGCGAAAACCCGAAGTGCGAGAGAATAAATTCCACCGGACTGTGGACAGGAGTTCCCTCTGGATCTGAGTTTAGATCCCTGGCGATCTGCCGGACTCCGGCGAGGCCGAAACAGCGCTCGATTATCGCTCGCGGGTCGTCTTCGGCGATCACTTCCATAAGTTGCTCGACTGTATCACCCTTCCCGCCGGGTAGGAGCAGTTCTGTCACATCTTCATCAGAGAGTTCCTTGGCGATAAGTTCCGCAAGAGCGGCATAGAGCACCGATTTGCCCGCAGCAGCGGCGTTGAGGAGGCTGGAGGCTTCCGCTGTCTTTAGTCGTTCTCGCACTGGTGTGCTCATGGGCTTCCACAGGTAGATCAGGTAGATAAGGGACGTAGCCTGCTGCCGATGCTTGGCGAGAAACCTGACCGCTTCCGGCAGGCTTCGCACATCGATGAACTCGAAGCCTGCCTGCTGGCAGAGATCGACGTACTCCTGGAAGCTCTGCGTCGCGTGCCCCGTGAAGAAGAGACAAAGCTTCCGACCAGGCTTCAGAACGCGGTAGATCTCCTCAAAAGCGCGAAGCATCTGCTGCCGGTAGACCTCGGTTCCGCCCGGACCCTTGCTCTCGATATAAGCAACTCCTGCCGCTGCGGGGGATCCGAGCCCCGATTCCGGCGCGGACACGATGATGCTCTCCCACACCCAGAAGAAGTCCGCTAACTCATTATAGAGGATGCGGTCATAATACGGCGGGTCGGTGACGACGGCGTCAAAGGAATCGTCCTCGAACGGCAAGCATGACGCATCGCCCGCATATACCCTGGCCGCCTGAGGGACTGATGCAACCGTTTGGATCGCTGGCACGACCTTGGCGAGCCACTCATCCAAAAGTCCGACAGGCGACCGCTCTACGTAAACGCGGGCAAAGGCCGGCACGGGACGGTCGAAAGTGGTGGCTGAATCCCCCCGCTGGTGATTCCACCTGCAGAGTTTGCTGTTGCGATCGACCAAGTAGCCGACGAAGAAGGCGAGGTAGGTGCTTAAGGCCTCGACTCGTTCTGCGGGGAGTCCCATCTGTCGCATCGCCTCGATGGTTTCCCGGATGTCGCTGACGTATTCTAGCGCTACTAACAGTTGTCGCTGCGAGAAGAGATCCTGGAACGTGGTACAGCCGTACCGATGGAGTGCTTGGTAGGTAAGGTAAGGAAGCGGCGTCCGTAGCGAACGCGCGAACGGCATACCGAGCAGCGCCTCAAGCCTATTTTGGTGCTCGGGCAACCACGGGGCGAAGTCTAGGGCTGCCTCGGGTGCGACGGCGAGAAAGGCTTCGCCACCCGGACCGCCCCGCCGCACTGCGCCCAGAAGGGCCGGGTGGAAGCTTTCCGGCGTCAACTCAGAGAGCATTTGTTCAGCGCCGCAGGCCGGGCAGGTCAGTGTGCCTCGACTCTGTTCAGGCACCTTTTCAACCGTCAGAACGGGCCTTGCCTGGTGAGGCGACCAGGAAAAAGCAAGGACTTGCGTCGTTGGCCGCCCGGTTAGGGCGACCGCCTCCTGCATGGGGTAGACCGCTCCGCACCCGGGCGCAGAACACCGTACGGAGTTGAACCAAAAGTACCGATTGGGAGCATATCTTCCATCCTCAGGAACCACCGGAAACAGCTTGGCAATCCGGGGACTCACCTGTTCCTCGACCCTGCGTGCCCAGTGCTGCAACTCCTCTACAAGTCCGGCCCAGGTGCCGTCTGAGCCGGAACCACACACGGCAGGGTCGGACGCGAGGAACGCAGCTGGGAACTCCAGTACAGTGCGTAAGAGGAGATAAGCTATGGGATTCAGATCCCCGGCGTAGGCAGCACAACCAAGGCGGGAGGCCTCAAGTGGGATCGAGCCCCCGCCGGCGAATGGGTCGAGCACTCGTGGGGTCTCGGGAACCGGAGGAATGGGTTCTCCAACTTCGGCGGTGGACTGCCGCAGCGTCTCTTGCAGGGTCCATTGCCAGGCCGCATCGCGCACACGGACACACGCCTCACTCACGACGGAGGCTGGTGGGTTCACCGCCCCCAAGGCCGCGAGAAACTCTGGAGCAGGGGCTTGCTCCCCAGTGATTGCCAGGTAAGTTGCAACCCGCGCTAGGATGACAGGGCGACGCGCCCACCAGCGGTGTATCGCCGGGAGCGATCCCTGCGCCAGGGATCGCTCCCGGTCGGCTTCGGCGGCAATTCGTTTCGGCAGTTCATTAGGTCGGTTGGGCCGGGCATCGGACATTAGCCACTCCTTCTCAGCGCCTTTTCACGGGAATACCCCTGTGGCCTCTGCCGCGTAACGCGAGAAACCCGCCGCTACAGCGAGGATGCTGACCTGCGGCATGGTGATTACACTTCCGGGGTAGCGACTGCAAGCGTCGGTCTGTAGCAACAGCGCTCGCAGCACCAGCATGCGTGTGTCGTGTCAAGGACCTAACGACCGGCACCACCCGGCGCGAACGGCATTGATAAAAGCATAAGAAACTCGCTCTGCGCGCTGCTGTGCGCGCCCTTGTTAAACGCACTGACACAGATAACTGAGGATAATTAATCCTTAAGTCGGGCGTTTGAACGTAGAAAGCTTGTTTAAACGTTCAAGCAATTTCAGATAATGCCTATAAACAGCTACCGTTGTGTTGTACAAATCCTTAAAGCGCCAATCTGGATTAATAGGCTGTGACCCAATAAACCCTTGCTCACCGATGACCTTACCGTCCTTTTCAATAGGTTCAGGACGACTTTCAAAAGCCGGATAAATTTCGACATAATCAACCGACTGCGGCATGCGATGTTCAAGCGCGTGCCTGTACTGCCAAAACCTGTGTAGGTTTCTACTGCTGCCATGACTCATTGCGCTCCTAATACTGCGCAACTCCTTGTATTCATCATCTGGCATATTCTTGAGTCTCTCGTTTATATCCCGCTTTCTCAGACCATCCTTTATCTTCTCCAGCGTGAGTTGACGCTCCCATTCATACTGTGAGGTATCGATGCCTTCAAGTGATGCTCCTACTCCTTCAAAAATTAAACGCAGGATCATATCTTCCAGTTTTTTGATGTTCTTCACTGCAAGATGAAATTCACTCATCTTGCGTAAATGAGTGGTATACAATACCTCATTCTCTTTGCCTGGTTTTCCACTGTAAGCGGGCTCAAATTCTTTATAAGCCCGCGCCCGCGCCAAGTAGATACGCGCGCTCCTGAGAAGGTTGCATATTTCAAGCCATGCCCAGCCCCTTTTGCTGGCGTCGTAATAGGAGTTGATATCCTCCGGTCTAATTTTGATTGTTGTCGAATTGCCAGAACAGAGGCTACTTGGGTCAGGCAGTTTATTCAGGAATTCATTCCACTTAGATTCAACCTGCGCTTCTGTAGAAAGGTAATAAGAAAACCACTGAAGCGCATAATCTGCTGTTTCCCCATCCGGTAAATCGTAAGCAAAACTCGATTTTCTTTCCTTCCCGTCGTCACTTTCAACTTCAATGTTCAATATTAATCTATCTGACATATTCAACTCTTCTTACTCAGTTAATTGGTATTTTCACTTTAGCAGAAAAAATCACGCAACACATTTCTGGTGGTGGCTGGTGTAAATTAGCTGTCGTAGGTCTAACCAGTGAGTCTCCCGCTCCGCTTCCGGCAGTCTATTGCGCCAAGGGTTCACAGCTGAAAACAGCGAAATCATGAGCAGTATTCACCAGTAACCAGCCTCTTGTCAAGCTTGTATTCTCCGACAAACCCCGCCATTCTAGCTGCCTATCCAGATATGAGCCTGCAGCCTACCTCAGCCATCTTATCCTCAATCCATTGGCTAACTTGAGCAACGTATTGGGACCGCTTATCCTCTCTTGCGTAGACAGCACTCCTCTCTTTTGACACGTCAGGCGCTCGGGAGTACGCTGCCACCAACGTAGAGTGCCCGCCAGAGAGTGGCTCCCACTTGCGAGAGAGAACCGTCGCTTGACGAGAGGGAGTCCACGCTATGCGGTATGAAGCCATGTTCGCAGAGACGGTCTACCTGCGCGGCCACCAGGGCGACGCGATCGACGCGTACTTAGAACGTCCCTTGGGCGCCGGGCCGTATCCGGGTGTCGTCATCATCATGAGGTAGCCGGTAAAAGGAGGCACTTATGCTCGTCAATGGCAAATGGGAAAGCGACTGGCAGATGAGAAAATCAGCGGACAGCCAGGGACGCTTTGTCCGTCAGGATTCGACGTTTCGCAACTGGGTTACGCCAGACGGCTCTCCTGGGCCTACGGGTGTCGGTGGCTTTAAGGCCGCGTCTGGCCGCTATCATCTGTATATCGCCCTGAATTGTCCGTGGGCGTGTCGCACGCTGATTTTTCGCAAGCTGAAAAAGCTGGACGATGTCATCTCCGTTTCTATCGCCATCCCCACGTTCACCGAGCAAGGGTATAGCTTTGGCGAATATCCTGGTTCCATTCCCGATCCCCTGTATAACATTCGCTACGTGCACGAACTCTATACTCGGGCTGACCCTCACTACACGGGCCGAGCGACGGTTCCCGTGCTGTGGGATACAGTGCAGGGCACCCTGGTTAATAACGAATCAGCCGACATTATCCGTATGCTGAACCATGCCTTTGATGCGTTTGGTGATGCCGCGATTGACTTCTATCCCAAAGAGTTGCGTCCCGCGATCGATGCCCTCAACGCTCGTATTTACGATGGCCTGAACAATGGGGTGTATCGCGCCGGCTTCGCCCTGTCCCAGGAAGCGTACGATGAAGCGGTCACGGGGGTGTTCGGCTGTCTTGATGAACTGGAGGAGCGGCTGAAAGGCCAACCCTATTTACTGGGTGAGCGCATCACTGAGACTGATTGGCGTGCTTTTGTGACGCTCATTCGTTTCGACGTTGCCTACCACGGGTTGTTCAAGTGCAATCTCCGCCGCTTGATTGACTATCCTCACCTGTCGGCCTACCTGAAGCGTCTGTACAGCATCCCTGGGGTGGCCGACACGGTGGATTTTTACCACATCAAACGCACCTACTACAGCATCCCGAAGGTCAACCCCAACGGCATCATTCCCAAAGGACCTGAAAAGATCTTTGCTGAGTAGCCTTTCCAGTATCTGTGTCACTGTGTGTTCTGAGTTCTGACACTTCCGTGGGCACAACAGAAGAAAAGGTCAGAGGCTCGCGCTTTGCTGGGATGGTCCGCGCTTTGCGCCACCACAACTTTCGTCTCTACTTCTTTGGGATGTTTGTGTCGTTCATCGGCACGTGGATGCAGAGGGTAGCGCAAAGCTGGCTGGTCTATCGGCTCACTGGGTCGGCTTGGTGGCTGGGCGTGGTCGGATTTACCGGTCAGGTGCCCGTCTTCGTGCTCGCGTTGCTGGGCGGAGTGCTGGCCGATCGCTACAGCCGCTACCGGCTCATTCTCCTGACGCAGACGCTCGCCCTCATTCAAGCGCTTGTGCTTGCTGGGCTCACGCTGAGCGGCCACGTGACAGTGGGCGCAGTCCTGGCACTCGCCCTCCTCCTTGGCGTTATTAACGCCTTTGATATGCCGGCGCGGCAATCTTTCATTGTTACGCTGGTAGGCAGGGAAGATCTCATGAATGCGATCGCGCTGAACTCTTCAGTGGTGAACGGCGCACGCATCCTCGGTCCTGCCCTTGCTGGCCTGCTGGTTGCCTGGCTTGGGGAAGGGCTCTGCTTTTTGCTGAACGGGATGAGCTATGTGGCGGTCCTCGTCGGGCTGCTTATGATGGGCACGATCAATGAGCATGTAGGGCAGCCTAGCAGGTCGGCATTCGCCAGCTTGCTAGAGGGATTCCACTATGTGTCTCGCACCCGGTCCGTGCGCGCGCTCCTGCTGATGCTCGCGTTTGTGAGCCTGTTCGGGATGCCCTACATGGTGCTGATGCCGATCTTCGCTGATCGCATTCTCGCTGGCGGGCCACGTGCATTCGGGGTGTTGCTGGGGGCGGCTGGGCTGGGCGCACTGGCTGGTGCGCTTATACTTGCTGCTCGTCGTCACGTTGAAGGGCTCGGACGCGTGGTGGGCATGAGCGTCGCCACGTTCGGCGTGATGCTGGTGTTGTTTTCCCTCTCGCGTAACCTGATTCTCTCAGCCGCGCTGTTGGTGCCGGTTGGTTGTACATTGATGCTGCAGATGTCAGCGTCCAATACACTCCTGCAAGCGATGGTCCCTGACCACATGCGTGGCCGCGTCATGAGCTTCTACTCGCTGAGCCTGTTGGGAATGGCTCCCTTTGGGAGCCTCTGTGCTGGTGTTGTTGCGACGCATATTGGCGCGCCGGAAACCGTAGCCTCAGGTGGGGCTTTATGTCTCATAGGGGCGCTGGTGTATAGCGTTGGCCGCCGGCCGGCCAGCGCCGAAGATTTTGCGGTACCTGATGATGACGGAACCGAATCTCGTAAAGAATGAGAAAAGAGGTCAGGTCTTGATTTATCACTTTTGGTGGCTGCGAGGTCATCTTCGCAGCGAGAGAGTCAGGATACCGTCCGCCCACAGAGGTTGCACTGCGGATCTTTCCGCACCGGGCGCTCGGAGAAATGCAAGGCTGGAAACTGACAGGACAGTAATCTGCCTACAGAGAAAGAGGCGAGACCTAAGATAAGCTTGATCGCTTCCGTTGCCTGAAGAGTGCCGAGGAACAGGGGGGCCAGCAGATGCGTGTCCGTTCTTTCCTCGAAGAGGTGGCGCGGTAAACAGCGCAAGCATGGCCTGTCCGGCTCGTATCCTGTGCAGAGAAAGAACCAAGGGTCCACAGCCGAGGCCTGGGCACAGAGGAACGGTCGGCGCAGGGCATAACAAACTTCATGTAGCGGGCCAGGGGGAGACAGGACAAGATCGTATCCCTGCACTAGCTGTTCAGGACCGGGAGGAGCCATTACCCTGTGGATCACCACCGTACAATCAGGATTAAGACGAGTCAGGGCAGCGGAGACTGTCTCCGTTTGATCTGGAGCAAAAGCAGAAAACACCGCGCCGGGGTCGCCAGCAGTGACACCAAGCGTGCCCACGCCGGCGGCGGCGAGATAGAGTAAGGCGGAGGTCTGGAGCGGCCCACTGCCATTCACCAGCACCCGAGCACGCAGGAGTTTCTCCTGACCTTTGCCGCCCACCTGCGGCAAAATGATCTGGCGGCTGTAACGTTCGATCTGGGAGTCGGAGAGCATGGTGCTGGGAGGTTTCCGTTCCCCCTTCGACTAGCTCAGGGCGAACGGAGCAAAAACCGTTCATGCGAGTGTGGCGAAGCGCCAGATCACTCAATCACATTCTTCTCGATCGGTTCGACGGTAATCCCCTGCGCCCGCAGCCAGGCCACCGCCCGGTCGATCTCGAGCGCCGATCCCTCAACTTCCAGCGCCATCAAGCCCATCTCGTCGGAGACATTCGCCCCGCGAATGTTGGTGACGAGGTCGAACTTCTTGCCCAGGAGATAGATGATCGGTTCTTTGATCAGCGCCGACGGATAGGTCAAATAAAACTTCTCTTTCATAACGCCCCCTGGATTATACTGGGCGTTGCCGTTGGTTGAACTCCTTCCAGCCGACCCAGAGGTTAGTACTCAGGTACCTATCTCCGAAGTCGGGGAATACCGTGACCACCACCCCCTCGTCCAATGCACGCGCCACTTTGAGTGCCGCCCACAGCGCCGCTCCTGAGGATTGACCGACCAGCACTCCCTCTTCCTGCCCCAGATGATACACGGTGTCATACGCGTCTTCAGTGGACACCGCGATTTTGCCATCGAGTTGCTCTTCATGATAGATGCCCGGCACGATTGAACTGGCCATATGTTTCAGCCCCTCTAGCCCATGAAAGGCATCGTCCGGCTCGACCGCGATCACGCGGATGCGGGAGTTGCGTTCTTTGAGGTAACGGCCGGTGCCCATAATCGTGCCGCCGGTGCCGATCCCCGCAACAAAGTGTGAGATCCGCCCCTTGGTCTGGTGCCAGATCTCCGGGCCGGTGGTCTCGTAATGAGCGATCGGGTTCGCCGGGTTGAAATACTGATCCGGCTTGAAATAGCGCTCCGGTGTCTCATGCAGGATCTGACGGCACCGACGAATCGCGCCGTCCGACCCTTCCAGCGGACTGCTAAAGATCATCTTTGCTCCGTAGGCGGCGATGATCTTTTTGCGCTCGACACTGACGTTGGCGGGCATGACCAATTCGACCGGATAACCGAGCACGGCGCCAATCATGGCGAGGGCGATGCCAGTGTTGCCGGAAGTGGAATCGAGAATGATTTTGTCCGGGGACAGAACGCCGGTGCGTAACCCTTCTTCGACCATTCTCAGGGCGGGGCGATCCTTGACCGACCCCCCCGGGTTGAAGCCTTCAAGTTTGGCGAACACCTGCACGTGCGGGGAAAGACCCGCAGCCACCTTGGTGATCTGCAGGAGGGGGGTATTGCCCACCAGGTGCAGCACGGACGGCACGCGCTGCGGCACTGGCGGTGGTAACCCCTCACCCCGGACCGGCAGGAGCGTCATCGGTCATCCTCCAGCAATGGCCGGCACGATGGAAACCTCGTCCCCGTCTTTGACCGCGGTATCGAGATTATTGAGGAAACGAATATCGTCACCGTTGACAAAGATGTTGACAAAGCGACGGACTTTGCCCTCGTCATCACAAATGCGTTCTTTGATGCCGGGATGGCGTTGTTCCAGATCATCGACCAGCGCGGCCACGGTCCCTCCGCCGGCACTCACCTCTTCGGCTCCGCCGGTGAAGCGCCGCAGCGGAGTAGGGATCCGCACATGAACATTCATGCCCTGTACCTCCTCACGAAAAATCGTTTTTACTCTGGCGTTTTTCCCCTGATATGGCAATCACCCTCTCTACAGGCTACGGAGAAACACCTCATTCACCCTTCGACAAGCCTGTCCTGAGCGAAGACGAAGGGCTCAAGGCGAACGGGGCCGGTATCACAGCGAGGAAATTCTCCGTTCGTGCTGAGCCTGTCGAAGCACGGAATTGGCATTGTCAGCAGCCTACTAGTGCAGCTCCGCTTCTCCGACACGGAGCGGAACGGACGGAGTCAGAGAGCCGTACAGCTCGTCGAAGTCCCGCAAGCGAGCATTGATGATGAAGGGCTGCTCGACTTTCCCAGCCACGGCTTCGATGGTCTTGTAGCCGTTGCCGGTGATGCAGATGACGATCGATTCGCCGCGCGCAATACGCCCCTGTTCAATGAGTTTCTTGGTGACCGCCACAGTGGTTCCACCTGCCGGTTCAGTAAAAATGCCCTCGGTCCGCGCGAGCAACTGAATGCCCGCGATGATCTCTTCGTCCGTTACTGCCTCACCCCAGCCACCGGAGTCGCGTACTGCCCGGAGGACGTAGTAGCCATCGGCCGGGTTGCCAATGGCGATAGACTTGGCAATGGTATTGGGCTTGACCGGCGCAATCAGGTCCGAGCCTTTGTGCAAGGCATGGATCACCGGCGCGCAGCCGGCCGCTTGGGCAGTGTAGATTTTCGGGGTGTGGGAACTCTCGACCAGACCGATTTTTTTGAATTCTTCGAACGCCTTGGCGACCTTAGGCAAGATGGTGCCACCGGCGGTGGGCACGATGACATGTTGAGGTAAGCGCCAGCCGAGCTGCTCAGCGATTTCAAATCCGTAGGTCTTGGCTCCTTCGGTGTAATACGGGCGAAGGTTGATGTTCACGAAAGCCCAGCCATACTTATCAGCGATCTCGCTGCACAGGCGATTGACATCGTCATAGTTGCCACGGATGCCGATCACACGCGGCCCGTAGATGGTCGAGCCGACAATCTTCCCCTGTTCCAGGTCCGAGGGGATGAAAATGAAACAACGCAACCCGGCGCGGGCGGCATGCGCCGAGACTGAGTTGGCCAAGTTGCCGGTCGAAGCGCAGGATACCGTGTCGAAGCCAAATTCTATCGCCTTGGAGATCGCTACCGAGACTACCCGATCTTTGTAAGAAAACGTCGGATGGTTGACCGAGTCGTCTTTGACATAGAGTTCTTTGACCCCCAGGTAGGCAGCCAGGCGATCGGCCTTGACCAAAGGGGTAAAGCCGCTGTGCAGCCCAACCTGCGGTTCTCCGCTCACCGGCAGCAACTCTCGGTAGCGCCACAACGAAGCCGGACGCGACTCAATCACCTGGCGGGTGAGGTGGCGGCGAATACTCTCATAGTCGTACACCACTTCGAGCGGGCCAAAACAGGTCTCGCATACATGCAGAGGAGCGATAGGATATTTCTGCCCACACTCACGACAGGTTAGTCCAGTGATGTTGTTCATATAGACTCCTTCTCTATCTGATGACCGCCGATGACTGGAGATCTACCCTCCGGCGGCACAGCTCTCGGTCTGAACCTGCTCTTCAATTCGGAGACTGGTGATGGTCGGAGCCACGCCACACAGCGGGCAACGCGCGTTCCGTTTGACTGCAACGGCACGCCAGTGCAGAGCCAGGGCATCATACGTCAGCAAACGATCGGTCAGCAGCTCACTGTCACCATTGAGATATTTCACCGCTTCAGTCGCCTGCACCAACCCCAAGCTCCCAGCCAGGCTGCCGATGATCCCGGCTTCCTGACACGTCGGAATGTCATCGGCAGAGGGAATTTCAGGGAAAAGACAGCGTAAGCAGGTTGTTTGTCGTGGCAGCACGGTAAGGGTCTGCCCCGTGAATTGGACGATGCCTCCATAGGAAAATGGTTTGCCCAGCAACACGGCGCCATCGTTAATCAGGAATTTGGTTGCCACGCCGTCGGTGGCATCAATGATGAAGTCATAGGTGCGAAAGAGGCGCGGCAAGTTCTCCGCCTGCAGGCGTTCGTAATGGGCGATAACCTTAATGGCAGGGTTCAGACGCAACAGTTTTTCCCGCGCCGAGACGACTTTCGGACGGCCCAGATCTAGTGTTTGGTGCAGGATTTGCCGCTGCAGATTCGACAGTTCGACCACGTCCGCATCAATCAGACCAATCGTTCCCACGCCAGCCACGGCCAAGGCCAGAGCCGCAGGCGATCCAAGCCCCCCTACGCCCACGACTAAGACCTTCCCGTCGCGGAGGTGAGGGGATCGGAGTGTTGCTATCGGTCTCATAAACTCAAGTGCGAAAAAAATAAAAAAGCCTCTTCCCGATAAGGAAGAGGCTTCAGCAAAGTCAGCTCTCCTTATCTCTCACTCGCACGGACTGCGAATGTGGGAATTAGCACCACTCCCTGTTCCTCTCGACTCGGGAGAGAAAACCGGGCGGTTGCTGTGGCTTCACAGGGCCTGTCCCTCCGCCACTCTCGATAAGGCTATTTATGTTCTTATATCAGTAATTCTGTCCTTCTCTACTCTCCCAAGAGTAAACGGGGCGAGGCTAGCGAAAACCCTCTCTGGTGTCAATATACCACAGCTATTCTTCTTCCCCACTTGTTCCCTCATTTTTGCTGGCTGACTTCATGTCAGGAACACCGTGGATTTCACGCCTGATGTCGTTTTCCGCCTTCTTGAGTCCAGCAACCAATAATAGCAATGGGTCAACATCTGGCGCGGGAAGATCGTTAGGCTGCAACGAGGCAACCCGCTCCATGGGCAGTTGAGCAGAGCGTCGCACGGCCAACGCTTTGGCCGCCAATTCCGCTAGCTCCGGCTTCTCGCCTTCAATGAGGAGCTTTTCCAGGCGGGCGAGAGCCGTGGTTGTGGCCTCGGTCTCGGGGTAGTTCTCGACAATCCTGCGTAAGCGTGCCAGGGCAGCGAGCGGGTTGTCAGCCAAGTTGTAGTTGAAATCAGCGACATACAGTTCGTGCGCGGCCAGGGAATCACGGCAAACTTTGATCTTCTCCTCACCCAGAGGGGCGAAAGGGCTCTCGGGATAACGATCGACAACCGTACGGAAGAAGTCCTGGGCTTTTTCCGTAACACTCTGGTCGCGGTCGATCGAGCGCATCTGCTCCAGGTAGCACATGCCGCGATAGTACTCGACAAAAGGCAGGTGGGAACTGGTCGGGTACGCACGCTGGAAGTCGCCGAAGGCGGCAATCGCCTCGACGTACTTCTTTTCCAGATAATAGGAATACGCAACCTTGATCTGAGCCTCCTCGGCGTAGGGATTGAGAGGATATTGATCGAGCAGATCACGGTAGTAATCCACCGCCATCGAGAATTTCTCTTGGCTGAAGGCGTTGTTGGCCTGGTTGTAGTATTCTTTAGCCGAGAGGCGTTTTTCGGTTGTGGTGCAGCTCCCCAAGAGCAGGAAGGCCACTGCGCACAGGGGCAGCAAAGTTCGTCCTGACATGCCGGGCCACGCTAGAGGATTTTCTAGGTGCTTGTCAACGTGCCCTGAGGGGCTTTTGCCGACGTAGGGAACCGTGACGAGGATCAAGCACAGAGTCACGACAGGCTTTCTTCACTTAAAGCGTCGTTTTCCGACCCCGAGGGATTGCCGCTCCTCCACCCCTATGGTACCTCGGGGCAGAGCAAACCTGATGTGGGACAATACACGCTTGGTCGTCTTCGCCGCCATTTGTGCTTCTCTGTACGCTGCTATTCTTATTCCTTTCAAATTTCTGCCTCTCATTCCTGGTGTTACTGAGTTGCGCCCGGCCAATGCCGTGCCGGTGATCTGTTCGTTCCTCTTTGGTCCGGCCGCCGGCTGGGGGGCGGCGATTGGCAATGTCATCGGCGACTTTTTCGGTGGTATCGGGCCGGGTGACTTCTTTGGGTGCATCGGCAACTTCCTCTACGGCTGGGCGCCGTACAAGATCTGGGAGCTAATCTCGGCCGACCAGCCGCCGGTGCCCAAAACCCCCCTCGCCTGGGTGCGATTCACCTTCACGGTCTTTCTTGCCAGCGCGCTCTGTGCCCTGTTCATTGGCTGGGGCCTCAATCTGTTAGGCTTTATTCCCTTCTCCGTCCTCGGGAATATCATCTTGTTCAACAACTTTGTCTCGTCCATGCTCTTCGCCCCCTTACTCTTGGCCGTCATTTATCCGCGCGTCGCCCGGGGACGGCTACTCTACCACAATCTGTTGACGCCAAAGCCGCCAAAGCCACGATCGGTGCGTGTGCTGGGGCTGGTGTTGCTGACCGGCGCAACCACGAGCGGCTTGATTGCCGGCAATCTGCTCGCGAACGGGCGTTGGACTCCCTCTCTCATTGTGACACTGGGATGGGAGACGCAGACGAAAGCTGCGGAAGTTGGCTTCGGTCTGGCTCCCTTTGTCGGGATCGCCTGCTTAGGACTCGCGTTGCTCTAGGAAGGACTGAGCAATGAGGACTGAGGACTGAGCATGGAGAAAGAAAGAGAAGTTTTTCACTCAGTCCTCAGCACTCAGTCCTCAGCACTTTCTGCCGACGCAATCCATCTCGATCAGGTGTCTTTCACCTACGCCGATACCGCGACTCCGGCGCTGCGAGGGGTGTCTCTCCAGGTGCGGCAGGAAGAAATGATCGTCATCATCGGCGCCTCAGGGGCAGGAAAGTCTACGCTGGTGAAATGCCTCAACCGCGTCATCCCGGCTTTCCAGACCGGACAGTTGAGCGGCGAAGTGCGGCTGTTTGGTCGTCGGCTCGTGCACGAGAAGGTCGGCGAACTGGCCGGGACGGTAGGAATGGTGTTCCAGGACTTCGAGGCGCAACTGTTTGCCACCACCGTCCGTGACGAGATCATCTTCGGCATGGAGCAACTTGGTGTCGAACAGGCTGAGATGCAGCGTCGGCTTGACGAAGCCCTGGCGCAGGTCGGGCTGGCGGGCTTCGAGGCGCGTGACCCGACCACACTCTCGGGTGGACAAAAGCAGCGCCTCGCTATCGCCGCACTACTGGCCCTGCGTCCTCAGGTGCTCGTGCTTGATGAGCCGACTACCGACTTGGACCCGCAAGGACGGCAGGAGATCTTCGCCCTGTTGGGACAGATGCGTGCAGCGGGGCATACGCTGGTGTTAGTCGAGCACGAACTAGCCGCCGCCGCGGCAGCCGATCAGGTCGTGCTCCTCTCTGGCGGTGAGGTAATCGCCGCCGGCCCCCCGGACCACATCCTTCCACAAATCGAAACTTTGGAACGCTACGGGGTGCGGCCTCGCGACGTGGACCGGCTGTTCCGGGCGTTGGGCGTGAACGGATGTCCACACGATGTGGAAGGGGCGGTAGAGGTGTTGCGAACTTCGTTCACCTGGAACTTGTCGAAGGATGAACGGACCAGTCAACAGGACACAAGACAGCAGCCGTTCGTGCTGAGCCCCCTTCGACTTTGCTCAGGGCAGGCTTCAACAAGCTCAAGACAGGCTCCGTCGAAGCACGAAACACAGCCAGCCTCTCTTCCCCCTCTCCTCCACCTCCAATCTGTCTCCCACATCTACCCTGGCGATTCCCCTGCGGTCTGCGACGTCACTCTCTCTATCGCAGAGGGCGAGTTCGTTGCCCTTCTGGGACAGAACGGGTCGGGCAAAACGACCCTGGCTAAACACCTGAGCGGCTTGCTCGCTCCCACTCAAGGGCAGGTCTTCCTGCGCGGCCAGGAACTCCGACAGGTACCGCTGCATAAGCTCGCACAGGAAGTGAGCTACGTCTTTCAGAATCCTGACCATCAGCTCTTTGCCGACACCGTGGAAGAAGAAGTGGCCTTTGGTCCGCGCAACATCGGTCTCGGGACCGCGGAGGTCGAGGTGCGCGTGCACGAGGCTCTCACCGCAGTCGGGCTCGGCCCGCTGCGCAAGTCCGACCCGTTTCTCCTGGGCAGAGGCGAGCGTCAACGTCTGGCGGTCGCCGCGCTGCTGGCGCTGCGCCCTCGCGTGCTCATTCTCGATGAGCCAACCACCGGGCTCGATTACACGGAGCAGCAACGGATGATGGACTTATTGCGTCGATTACACCGGGAAGGCCGGACGATCATCATCATCACCCATGTTCCCTGGGTGGCTGTGGAGTATGCCGAGCGAGCTTTACTCATGGCCCAGGGCCAGCTCCTCTGGGACGGCCCCTTGCGCGGGTTGTGCGGCCAGGCTGATCTGTGTGCGCGCGCCTCCTTCCGTCCGCCTGATATCACGCTGCTAGGTCTACGCTTCGGCAGGACACCGTTGTCAGTAGACGAGTTTGTCGCATGGACGCGCGGAAATGCCGAGAGATCTTTTATTCCCTCAGAAGCTAAAAGCTGACTGCTGAAAGCTGAGCGCTATTAATGCCCCTCTTCCTCTATCTCGACCGCCAGAGTTTCGTGCATCGCCGCCATCCCCTGGTGAAAGTGCTGGCGCTGCTGCTGTTCTTCATTGCCGCCTTTGTCATGGAACACCCCTTGTTCATCTTACCGCTCAGCGCGGGGATCGGCGTGCTGGTTCTGCTCTCCGGTTCTGCTCCCACCCTCTATCGGTTACGCATTCTTTTCCTCTTTATTGGCATTTTTACTACCCTGATCTGGAGCTTCTTTTACGGCCGCGGCGCGCGCCTCACTGCCCTGCCCTTTCTGCCAGTCACGCAGGAAGGGATTCTCTTCGGGCTCGGCATGGCGACCAAGCTCAGCACCTTTCTCGCTACCAGCGCGCTGTTTCTGTCCACCACTAGGATCGAGGAGTTTGCTTACGCCTTCACTCTCTTGGGTCTGCCTTACCGTATTAGCTTCACCCTGACTCTTGCCTTTCGCTTAGTGCCGCTTTTTGTGGAGGCTGCGTTCACTGTCATCCAGGCCCAGCGTTGCCGGGGGCTCGATATTCATCGCGGCCACCTGTTGCAGCGGTTGCGTCACTACGTGCTGGTGTTGATCCCCGTGTTTATGGGTGCCTTACGGCGAGCGGACCAGATGGCCATTGCCTTGGAAGTGCGCGGCTTCAACTCCGGGCGTCCCCGCACCTCGTATCAACGTGCTCCCTGGCAGATGGGTGACGCGCTAGCACTCCTGGCTGCACTGGGTGTGACCGCGATTTACCTCGGTCTGTGGAGAGCTGGCTACGGGCGGATCAATGTGGCTGGGTAATTTCTTCTTCTCCCATTCCGTATTCAGCATTCAGCATTCTGCGTCCGGTAGTGGTTGACAGTGCAGAAACGGAGCCATTAAGATACCTTGGCTTCCCAAGAGACGCACGGACAAAGGCAGGAGAACTATGGCATATACACGCCGCGTCGTGATCACCGGCGTGGGGCTGGTTACGCCCCTGGGCACGGGAGTGGACAAGAACTGGCAGGCTCTGATGGACGGCCGCTCCGGTATCGGACCGGTCACCCGTTTCGATGTGTCTGACTTTCCCACTCGTATCGCCGGCGAGGTGAAAGACTTTCACCCCGAAGAGTTCATCGAAAAAAAAGAGATCAAGAAGATGGACCTCTTCATTCAGTACGCCGTGGCTGCGGCGAAGATGGCGATGGACGAATCGCAACTGCGGATCACCGCGGAGAATGAAGATATGGTCGGGGTGATTGTCGGCGTGGGGATCGCGGGCCTGTCGAGCATCGAGGAATACCACAAATTGTTTCTGGAAACCCGACTCAAAAGAGTCTCTCCATTTTTCATCCCCAAGTTGATCGCCAATCTGGCCCCCGGCCAGATTTCCATTCGCTACGGTGCCAAGGGGATCAACTACACTCCAACGAGTGCATGTTCTTCCGGAGCGCATGCCATTGGCGAGGCGTTCCGCCTGATTCGCCTGGGCGAACAGGATGCGATGATCGCTGGCGGCGCGGAGGCCGCGCTCACCTCTATGGGACTAGGAGGCTTCATCGCCATGAAGGCGGTCTCCTCTCGTAATGACCCCCCCGAGAAAGCCAGCCGGCCTTTTGATCGTAACCGTGACGGATTCGTCATGTCCGAAGGCGCTGGCATTCTGGTGCTGGAAGAGGTGGAACAAGCCAGAAAGCGCGGAGCCAAAATCTATGCCGAGGTGATTGGCTATGGGGCCAATGCTGATGCGTATCACATGACTGCTCCCTCGCCAGAAGGGGAAGGGGCAGCGCGGTGCATACGCCTGGCGCTGCGTAGCGGCGGGATTGATCCACTCGAAGTCGATTATATCAATGCCCATGGCACCTCGACTCCCTACAACGATGCCACTGAGACCCACGCGATCAAACGTGTCTTCGGCGAACACGCGGCGCGCCTGGCGGTCAGCTCGACCAAGTCGATGACCGGCCACTTGTTAGGCGCCGCTGGCGGAGTGGAGGCGGTGTATTCGGCTCTGGCGTTACACCACCAGCACCTCCCACCCACGATTAATTACGAAGAGCCGGACCCGGAGTGCGACCTGGACTACGTGCCGAACGTCTCCCGCCGGGCGCCCGTTCGTGTCGCCCTCTCGAATTCGTTCGGTTTTGGCGGCACCAACGTCTGTCTGGCGTTCCGCCGCTGGACTGAATAGCGGGCAACTTTTTTCACCCGGTCTCCTACTCCATCAGCATACAGAAAGGGGTTGCGCATGGGCGCTCGTATCATCGGCACTGGTTCCGCCGTTCCCTCCACTTGTCTCACGAATGCAGATCTGGAAGAGCGCGTAGCGACCAACCACGACTGGATTGTCACACGCACCGGCATCCACGAACGGCGCGCCATGAAACAAGGGGAAGACATTCTCGACTTGATGCACGCCGCCAGCACCCAAGCCTTGCAAGCTGCCGGCCTCAGCGCCCGCGACCTGCAAGCGATCGTAGTCGCCACGGTGTCCGGGGACTATTACTTTCCTTCCACCGCGTGCCTGCTGCAGGCCCGCCTTGGTGCGGATAGTATCCCGGCTTTCGACGTGGGCGCCGCCTGCGCCGGGTTTGTCTATGGCATGTCCGTCGTGCACAGTTATGCCAAGAGCGGAGAGTATGGCCGCATGCTGCTAGTCGGGGCCGATGCGCTCAGCACTATGGTCAACTGGCAGGACCGCTCGACCTGCGTCCTGTTTGGCGACGGTGCCGGCGCGGTCGTATTGGATACGCAACCGGGCGAGCGCGGACTGCTCAGCACGGTGATCGAGTCGAATGGAGCCTTGTGGGAACTCCTCTATGTTCGCTCAGGAAACCGTCAGGCCTTCGATCAAGAAGGGATACAGCCGAAAGAGTGGGGAATCCAAATGAAAGGGCCGGAGCTGTTCAAGGTGGCCGTACGCGCGCTCTCGGATGTGGCCTGTAAAGCCCTGGAGCGTGCTGGGCTGACGCCCGCGGACGTGCACTTGATGGTCCCGCATCAGGCCAACCTGCGGATCATCCAGGCGGTTGCGGATCGCTTGGGACTCGGCATGGACAAAGTCCACTGCAACGTACAGCGTTTCGGCAATACTTCGGCCGCCTCGATCCCCATCGCTCTGGATGAAGCAGTGCGCGAAGGCAAAGTCCACGACAATGATATCGTCGTGTTGAATGCCTGCGGCGGCGGCCTCACCTGGGGGGCGTCAGTTGTCCGGTGGTAGCCGTGCCGCCGGACCGTCACAAGTTGATTGCTGCCCCGGCTCTCTTCAATAAGCGTCTCCTTTTTCTCATCGGGAAAGGCGGGGTCGGGAAGACGACGGTCGCCACGGCCCTGGCCCTGGCCAGTTCGCAGCAAGGAAAGAAAACTCTCCTGATCGAGTTCGACGGCAATACTCGAGCCGCCCGTATGCTTGGGCTCCCTCCCCTCGATGAACCGACAGACGTCCGGCGACAAGTCTCTCCCACACTTTTTGTTCTTTCCACTACTGGTCAGGCTGCGCTCGAAGAGTACCTTCGGCTTATCATCCCGGTCAGGCGTCTGCTGCGCGTGGTAACGGAGAGTCGCCTCTACCAGTACTTCGTCGCCGCGGCGCCGGGGCTCAAAGAACTGCTGACAATGGGCAAGGTATGGTATGAGGAGCGGCAGCGTGACGCTGAGACCCAGCAGCCACGCTGGGACATCCTGATCGTGGACATGCCGGCCACCGGCCACAGCCTGCAGTATCTGCGCATGCCGCGCGCCGCCCGCGACACCTTCGGCGCCGGCATGGTCCAGCGCGAATCCGAGCGCATACTGACGTTGTTCCGCGATCCGGAGAAGACCGTCGTCAATCTAGTGACCATTCCTGAAGAACTGCCGGTGAGTGAAACGCAAGAAACCTATCGACAATTGACTGAAGATCTCGATTTGCCGCTAGGCGTCCTGTTCATCAACCGCGTGCATCACTGTCCCCTGCCACCGGCCAGGCTAGCGAGCGCGCAGCTTAACACGAAGGCTTCGATTGCGGACCGGCGCTTGGCCGAGCAGGTCCTAGCGAGCGCGCAGGCAGAGGCCGCTTTAGTGGAGGCGCAGGCGCCCTATCTGCAGCAACTGCAACAACTCTCGCTTCCCACCGTGCAGGTCCCGTTCTGTTTTGCCGAACAGTTCGGCCTGTCGGAAGTGGCACACATTGCCCAGATAATTGCGATGTCGCTCGGGGAAAAGACAGGGGAAAAAGGCGAAAAGGGGAAAAAGCGACGGCGAGAAAC
>JBGPOI010000017.1:0-23042 GCA_041487975.1 Binatia bacterium
ATCATCAAAGAAGCGGACTACGTGATTGATTTGGGTCCTGAAGGGGGAGCCGGAGGCGGACAGATCGTAGCCTGCGGTCCGCCGGCCGAGCTAATCAAGAATGGCCGCAACTCGTACACGGCGCGGTGGTTGCGGGAGTATTTACAACAGTAATGAGCGATGAGGACTGAGGACTGAGTAAAGAAAGGGAGGTTCACGAACCGCCCCTACTTCCTGAGGAAGGTAAAGAACAGGCCAATCAGCACACCGATCTGGCCAATCCAGAAAACGAACATCCACTGGATGAGACTGGCTCGCAGGTCGTGCATTTCCGCACGCAGCTTGCTGATCTCTCCAGCAACCTCGGCACGGAACTTTCCTATCTCTTCTGCCAGCCGCCGCTCGAAGCGCTCTTCCACCACTTCAATGACCGATTTTTTATTGTTTTCCCGGGCCTCATTAATCAACGTTACCAGGGCTCGGTTCCTTCTTCTCCTAACTTCTCGCGCAACGGACGGGGAACTGCGATGACTGCCATCAGTTGTTCCTCCCAAAATAAGTTATAGCATACCTGTTGCCCTAAAGCATTTGACAACGCACTCTCCTGCGCAGGATAATGCCCATGCCCACAAGGGAACGAGGCGGAGAACTGACGATGAAATCTCAAGAAGTTCAAGGTTCAAAGTTTGGAGGAAGAGGCTGAGGCATGTTTTCACAAGGCGATCGAGATTGCCCAGCGGCAGGGGGCGAAGTCCCTGGAGCTGCGAGCGGTGATGAGCCTGGCCCGGCTGTGGCAGAAACAAGGGAAAAAAGAAGACGCTCGGCAAATGCTGGCCGAGATCTACGGCTGGTTTACCGAAGGGTTTGATACGGCAGACCTCAAAGAAGCAAAAGTGCTGCTCGAAGAGTTGAGTTAGTTTCACAAAGGAGGGTGTGTCATGAAAAGCACGACCAAACTGCGACAATTGTTACAACAGCCAGGCATGTTAATCGCGCCTGGCGCACACGATGTGATGACCGCGCGAATTGTCGAGGCTGAAGGGTTCCAGGCGGTCTATCTTGGTGGTTTTGCTGCTTCGGCCAGTATGCTGGGCATCCCCGATCACTCGTTGATCACCATGACTGAACTGCTGGCGCAGGCGCGCAACGTCGCTGCGGCAGTGAACATCCCGATCATGGCTGACATTGATGATGGCGGCGGCACTCCCCTGAGCGCCCGGCGCACCATCCGCCTGGCCGAGCAGGCCGGCCTCGCCGGTGTGCACGTCGAGGATCTTGTGCCTGGGAAACACTTCGTCGGCCACCGCGACCGGCTCTTTCCCAAAGAACAGGCGGTGGACAAAATCAAGGCCGCGGTCGATGCTCGCACTGACCAGGACTTTGTCGTCATCGCTCGCTCTGACGCCATCGGCGTCACGTCGCTCGACGATGCCCTGGAACGGGCTCAGGCGTATGCCGAGGCGGGCGCCGACCTGCTCTTCTTACCCTACCTGCGACCGAAGGACACTAAGAAGACAGTAGATGCCTTGCCCAAGCCACTGTTCAACGTTGTCATCGATACCCCGAAAGACGAGTTAGAACGGGCAGGACTCAAGGTTGCGGTCTATCCGGTGCAGTCGTTATTCATTGCTTACAAAGCGGTGCGCGACATGGTCAAAGAGTTGAAAGCGACCGGCACGATCGCTAACTTCGGGCAGCGTACTCCGACCTGGGAGGAGTTCAATGAGTTCATTGGCGCCAAAGAAGCCACGCAACTGGCAGAAAAATATCGTATTGTGTAGCGCGCTGCTCTGCGCCAGCATGGCTCTAAGCCTGTCAGTGCAAGCAGAGGAAGTGTCTGGCCAAAAGAAGGAGGGAACTATGGGACGCAGTCCGGCCGAACAACAGATGGAAACCGCTGCTCGCACCTATTTCGCGCGCGTCACCAAAGGAGATGTGGAAGGCATCCTGGCTTTGTTTGCCGATGATGCGCAACTGCTCAACCCCATGACCGGTGAAGAGGGGATCAAAGGCAAAGCCGCGTTACGTGCATTCTACCAGAATCTGGTCAACAGCTTGGTCGATTACCACGCTGGTCCGACTGACATCATCATCGACGGCAACAAACTGGTGGCGCCCCTGCACCTGGAAGGCAAGACCAAAGATGGTAATCCAATTGTGATGAATAATCTGAATTTCTGGACCTTTGAGAACGGGAAGTTCAAAGTCTTGCGCATCTACATGGACACCTATCCTTACCGTCAGGCGCTGAACCAGGCGCTGGGCAGTGGGAAAAAGTAAGGCTGCAATGGGTCGAGCGTTCTGGTTTCTTTGTATGAGGAGCAGATCATGAACAAACACCGGCAGGGAAGATGGCTCGTCGCTCTCTATATGGTGCTGGCATTCCTGTGTGTCTCCACCGTTTCCGCGCATGCCGAAGCCGTCAAGAAGAAGATTCGCTTCGGCATTCAGACTCCGCCCGAAGTGGCGGACCCGGAAGATCTGATTAAATTATGGCAGGAAGCCGAGTCCTGGGGGTACGATACCGCCTGGACCTTCGACCACTTCATACCCATCTCCGGCAATACCAAGGGGCCGTGCCAGGACGGCTGGGTGCTGCTCGGCGCGCTGGCGACCAAGACCTCGAAGATCCGTATCGGCTGTCTGGTCACCGGCAACACCTACCGCAACCCCGCGATTCTGGCCAAGATGGCGACCACGGTCGATCATTTGAGCAATGGCCGCTTGGAATTGGGTATCGGCGCGGGTTGGTTCGAGGCTGAACATACGGCTTATGGCATCCCTTTCTATACACCGAAAGAACGCACTCGCCGGCTCAGGGAAGCGGTACAAATCATTCGCGCCCTCTGGACTGAGAAAGAGACGACCTTCACGGGCAAGTATTACCAAATCGATCATGCTCCCTTCGAGCCGAAGCCTGTGCAAAAGCCGTATCCACCGATCTTGATCGGTGGACAGGGACCGAAATGGACGCTACCGATTGTCGCTCGCTACGCCGATGCCTGGAATTTGGGGAACGCTGGTCCAGCAAAGACCAAAGAGATGATCCAGACGCTCAACCGCCTGTGTGAGAAATACAAGCGCGACTGCGAGACGATCGAGAAATCGAACCTCACCTCACTGGTGCTCGGTGACGATCCGGAGAAAAACGCGGCCATGCTGCAACGCATCGCCACGGCCAGGCACCTGACGCCGGAACAGGCGAAGGAAGTGTTACTCAATGGCAACGTGGAAGAGGTGAAGAAGCAGGTCCAGGCCTACATCGACGCTGGGATCACGCATATCATCATTGGCCAGCGCCAGCCCTACGATCGCGAAGGACTGCAACGTTTTGCCAAGGAAGTGATGCCGGCGTTTCGCTAGTGCATAATGACAGTAGTGTCGCGCGGGATAAGATGTAACACCTGCCGGCGCAACTCAACCATGATCCGCTTCTCGCTGTCGAGAGACAGGCGGTGATAGACATAGCCGGGCAGCGCGATTGCCAAGTCGTGCGCAGCGGTACTGTGATCGAGTCGCATCTGCAGCGTGTATGTCTCCGCCTGCATCATCTCGCTGACGATGTGGCCACACAGCAGGTTTTCTCGCTTCCGTTCAGCCATACGGTTCGGTCGGACAATCAGAATTTGCGTCGGGCGGATACAGAGGTAAACAGGCGTACCCGGAGCAAAAGGTGCTGGCGGCGTGGCAATGTGCTGACCTTGCCATTGCAGCCATGAAGTTCCCTCCTCGAGGTGTTCAACCACGGCGGGCAAGATATTCCCCGTGCCGACAAACTCTGCCACGCGGCGGGTGGCGGGACGAAAGAAGACCTCATCGCGCGTTCCTTGCTGGAGCACTCGGCCGGCGTCGTAGACGATGACTCGTTGACCGAGCGCAAAGGCATCGGCAAGATCATGGGTGACGACGAGCACGGTGATCCCCGAACGCGCCTGAACCTGAACGAGTTCCTGGCGAAGTCCCGCGCGTAGCGGCGCGTCAAGCGCGGCGAACGGCTCGTCCAGCAGCAGCAACCGTGGCTGTACGGCTAAGGCCCGCGCCAGGGCCACGCGCTGTTGCTGGCCGCCGGAGAGTTCACGCGGACGGCGATGCTCCAAGCCCTGCAGGTCGAACAGTTCAATCAGTTCGCCTGTCCGTCGTTCCCGTTCGTGTCGTGGGAGGTGAACCAGCCCAAAGCCAATGTTTTCCCGTGCTGTGAGATGGGGGAAGAGGGCGTAGTGTTGCGGGACGTAGCCGACACGGCGCGCTTGTGGTGGCAGGTTAATCCGTTGGGCGCTGTCGTAGACAGTCTGACCGTCGATGATGATACGGCCAGCTTCTGGCGGAAAGGTGCCGGCGATAGCTTGTAAAGTGAGGCTCTTCCCGGCGCCTGAGGGACCGAACATAACTGCAAGCCCGCTCTCAGCCGTGAAAGCCGCGTTTAATTGAAAGCCATCGAGGCGTTTTTGCAGGCTGACTTCAAGCATAGGTGGCAAAAGGACTCTGAGGCAGAAGCCGCCCCGCATCAAGAAGAGCAGGCGCAATGAATCACGCCGACTGCTCCAGACGGCGCACTCCCCACAAGGCGAGAAAGGATAAGACGGTCATCAGCAGGACCATCTTGTTGGCGAGGTCGTACTGGCGGTTTTGCACGGCGTCGTAAATAGCCAAAGGTAGGGTCTGGGTGCGGTCAGGAATACTCCCCGCTACCATCAGTGTCGCTCCAAATTCCCCCAGAGCCCGAGCCGACCCGAGAGCAAAGCCAGCGAGAATTCCGCGTCGAGCTAGTGGTAGGGTAACCCGCCACAACACTTCTCGTTCCGAGGAACCCAGCGTGCGGGCAACTTTTTCCAGGGCTGGATCCACACCGGCAATGGCAGCTTTTGCCGCTTGCACCATGAGGGGTAAACCTACCACCGTTGAAGCGATGACCGCTGCTTGCCAGGTAAAAAGAGAGCGCCAGCCGAGCCTCTCCACTAAGGGACTGCCTCGCCCTAGGACTAGCAACAGGTAATACCCAACCACGCTGGGCGGGAGCACGAGTGGGAGATTGATTGCGGTTTCAAGAAAAATTTGACCAGGGAAGTGGCTCCGTGCTAACAACAGCGCCAAGGTGAGCCCCAAAACCAAGATGAGGAGGCTCGCGACCGCCGTCACCTGGATCGACAATAGTACCGGATGCCAACTCATTTGACCGGTTCCTCTCCAGGCAAAACAAAACCATACCTGCGCATGATCGGCCGACCTTCAGGTCCGTTGATGAAAACCGCAAACCGGCGTGCTTCTTGTTCATGAGGAGAGCTTTTGATAACAGCCAGTGCTTGGTCAATCGGCTTGTGTAATTCCTGTGGAACAAGCACCCAACGTCCTTCCCCTTGTCTGCTCAGGGACAATGCCACAATCGCGACATCGACGTTGCCCGTTTCCGCATATAGTAGTGTCTGGCGGATGTTCTCTCCCAGCACGAGCTTGGGCTGTATCGCTTGCCAAACGCGCGCGGATTGCATCGCCTCACGGGCAGCAATTCCATAGGGAGCATGGTCGGGGTTGGCAATAGCAATCCGCTTCACCTCAGGCCGTGCCAAGTCCTCGATACGCTCGATGCGCAGTGGACTATCGGCGCGGGTCCACAAGGTAATACGCCCTCGCGCGTAAAGCGCTTTCGTGTCAGGGAGAATGAGCCCTTGCCTTTCCAATCCATCAACGAAGTCAATGTTAGCTGCGGCAAAGAGGTCCACCGGCGCTCCTTGCTCAATCTGCTGTGCCAACTGGCCGGTTGAGCCAAAATTAAAAATTACCTTTGTCCCTGTTTCTTTCTCGAAAAGCGTTCCTAGCTCGTGAAAGGCAAGAGAGAGATCGGCCGCAGCCGAGATAGTAAGAGAGACCTGCTGTTGGGGACTATTCTGAGCACTGCTCTGACAGGGGTGGAGAAGGCCTTCCAGAATCAAGCAAGCACAGACCCAAAGAACAGAACGAGAGATTGTACAATGCGAGGGCAACATGACTCCTCACTTCCTCCTCACGTGAGCATTCAGTGGCGACCCTTGCGATTCCTCGCCGGCTCACTGGCTGTACTGGTCACTCTACGCCTCTGGGGCGTGACTCGGGCGGCGATACGATTGAGCCAATCCAGCATGCTTTCGGCCGCCGTCAGCTTTGACTCTAACACCAGAGATTCGAAGCTCGCCGGATCCAGGTCTTTCGTACTGGCTTGCTGCCGCTCCAGGTAGCTACGGCAGGCCGCGATCTGCGCTTTCACCAAGGTTCTGGCTTCCGCCGCGCCGAGCTGTTGGGTGAAGTACAGCTTGAGCAAGAAGTCCAACCGTATCTCCCGCATGCGGGCCACCGGCCGGCGCAGCCAAGCGAGAAAGAGAGGCTCGGCTTCCGCGGTCAGCGAGAAGACCGTGCGCGGCGGTCTCGCTCCTACGGTGACACGCTCACCACGGAGGAGCCCGTGTTCCTGTAGGTCCTTGAGGAACGTGTAGATGGTGCTCATATCCGCCGCCACCACCTGCCCCAGATCCGCTTCCGGTTTGAAGTGCTGGGCAATTTCATAGCCGTGCATGGGCCGCTCGCGCAGCAACCCCAGAATGGCATAGGCGGTGGGTGTCAGGTTGACATCTATTTGCGGCATAGATATATGCCCTTCAACTATTCGGCTGCCGAGTATAAACCGTTCCTCTGGACAACGTCAAGGAGGTCTTTCAAGGCGACCGAGGTGTTGATCGCCAAAGACTGATCCTGCCGGATCGCGACATTGCGACGAACGGGAAGAGGAGGAAAAGATGGGTTTTATCACTTTTGTTCTCATGCTGGTCGTGTTGCTCTGTGGCCCGGCCGTGGCTCAGGACGCGTCCTTGGTCGATATTTTACAGGCAAAAGGCGTGCTCAGCAAAAAAGAGGCGCAAAAGCTGAAGAAAGAGACGGCGGCAACAACTGGAGGGTATGACCAGCAAGCGTTGCTCAAAGTGCTGCGGGCCAAAGGGATCTTGGAAGACAAAGATCTCGCCCAGTTACAATCCCCGGCAGCCTCAGTTACAACTCCTGCTCCAGTGGCACCCGAGGTCACCCAACGGCTTTCCCACTTGGAAAGCCGACAACAGGAGTTGGCAGCCCAGACCCAAGTCCAGGCCGAACAACAAGCCAAAACGGTGGAGGACCTCAAGAAGACTGCGGTGGCCGACGTTAAGAAGAACATCGACTGGCTCAGCCGGGTCAGCCTCTTTGGCGACATCCGCCTGCGCCATGAAGGCTTCTACCAAGACGGCGTCACCTCCCGCAACCAGGAGCGCTTTCGGCTGCGCCTGGGCGCCCGCATCCAAATCAGCGACGAACTCGAAGGCGGCCTGCGGCTGGTCAGCGGCGATCCCAACAACATTATCTCCAACAACCAGACCATGACCGATGTCTTTACCCGCAAACCCATCAACATCGACAACGCGTATATTACTGTTCGCCCCGGCAAGACCATCGGCTTGGAAAAAGCCTTCTTCTCGCTCACCGGCGGCAAGTTCAGCGTCAACTTCTTCCGCCCGCGAGCGCTGATGTCTTCAGAACTGGTCTTCGACGAAGACTTGACGCTGGAAGGGCTGGCGGAAGACGTCACCCTCTTCGAAGGCACCGACCTGGTGCGCAGCCTCAAGCTGGCTGGGGGGCAGTGGGCGCTCAAGGAGGTCGCGGCCGGTCCCGACTCCTACATGGCCGGCGAGCAGGTGCAGCTCAACCTGGCGCCCACTCCTATTTCCCAGTTTACCCTGGCGGCGGGGGACTACTACTTTCTCAATTCCAAGCTGATCGCCCAGGAGCGCAATCGCAACAGCCAACTCACCTTGACCAACTCGGTGCGCCTCCAGAAGGGCCAGATCGTGCAGGGCGGCGATCTCATCGTGCCCAGCTCTACGAACCCGATTCAGAGCTTCGCCGGCGGCTTCAATATCGTCAATGCGAGTGCCCAGTTGAGCCTCGATACTGGGTATCCGCGCTGGCCGTTCACGCTGATGGTGGATTTTGCGAACAACACCCAAGCCAAGCTGGGTAAAGATAATGCCTATCTGGTGGGGGCGGGAATTGGCCAAACGAAGGATCCGGGCGACTGGGCGTTCTCAGCAGCCTGGACGCGGGTGGAAACGGATTCCGTGCTTTCCATGTTCACCCTCAGTGATTACGGCCGGCGGGGTGGCACTAATGTGGAGGGACCGATGGTCAAGCTCGACTACATGCTGTTCCCGCGGCTGACGCTGACAACCAAGGGGTATTTTGTCAATTTCATCGATCGGCCCAAGGGGGTGACCAACTCCATGGTCAATCGCTTGCAGTTTGACGCGCAGTTGGCGTTCTAGAGAAGGGAAGGTGCCACTGCGCCCTCAATGCGCAGGCAATCTCCTTTAGGGAGTAAGCGCCCCGCCACAAGAACTGCCTGCACCTGCTGTGCAACCATAGCAATGCGAGTCTACCCGAATGTCTCTTTGGGCTAAAAACTGGACGAGTGTGGGGGCGGGCCACTCTCCCAAGCGCAATGGCTTATGACTCCCGAGACGCAAATCACGCATCTGGTTGAAATCACAATCGTACAAGAATCCATCCCACCCTACGCTGACGAGATGCCGGCACATGAGGTCATCAAGGGTGTGGGGGTTGAACGCGGTCGCCAGCAGTTCCACGTAGGCGTCAAGGTTTCCTTCCCGTTTCAACATGTGCGCAAAGCGGGCGATGGGCATATTTGTGAGCGTGTAGAGGTGCGTGAAACGGATGCCGAAACGGGCGTCCAACTCTCGTTTGTAGTCGGCTTCAAGTTGAGGTTGAGGAGGCGGCAGGGAGGCTTTCAGCGGATTGTAGACGAGGTTCAGGCCGAGACCTGAGCCTTCCTGTCCGTAACCCACGGCATTGAGGCGACGCAATGCCTGAATGGATTTCTCGTACACTCCCTGGCCACGCTGCTTGTCTACGTTCTCCTCTGAATAACAAGGGAGGCTGGCCACGACCTCGACCTGCATCTCCGCGAGAAACTCGCCCAAGTCTTCCTGCCCTGGCTCGAACAGGATCGTAAGATTGCAGCGATCCATGACGTGACGGCCGTCGCGTCGCGCTTCTTCCACCAAGAAGCGAAAAGAAGGGTTCAATTCCGGTGCTCCACCGGTAATGTCCACCGTCCGTGCTCCGGCAGCCCGGGCAAACTCAAGCGCCAGCTCGGCAGTCCGACGGTCCATGCTCTCTGTCCGTTTCGGACCGGCATCGACATGGCAGTGGACACACGCCTGATTGCAAAGTTTGCCGACGTTGATCTGGACCGTGTCGATGCCCATTCGCCTGAGGTGAACCCCTTCTTGGCGCAAGCGCCCCGCAAAAGAGAGCACTGTGGCACGCCCAGTGGTTTCTCCTTTCCTAAAGGTCACGTTGCTTCCCGGACTCATCGAGCGCTCTTCTCCTCTAGTCATTATCCGTACCCTTGACCTCTTGTGTTCCTGGGATTCAGTTGTCCCTTCCTAATGATGGGGCTCCTACAGGGCCTGTTTCAGCGCGCCGAGGAGTTCACGTAAATTGCCGCACTCCGCTACCGTGTCACACACCGGCGCGTAACGGCCGATTACGCTATCGCCGGTGTTCCAGCGCGCGCGCGGATCGGGGTTGAGCCATACCAGCTTCTTTGCTTGATCTCGCATACGGGCGAGCAGGTCCGGCCGCGGCGGGCGGCGGTTGTTGCGCGCGTCGCCCAAAATCACGATGAGCGTATTACGTGTAAGCAAGCCCTCACTGTACTCCTGCCAGAAGTGTTGCAGCACAGCGCCGAAGTCCGAGCGCGCATATAGATCAAGTGTCGTGTGTGGCACGACGTGTCCTTGCTCGAACGACACTTCACATAAGCGGTCAACATAAGCGAAGGTGTGGACGCGACGGAAGTACTCGCTGGCCGGAGCGAGCAGAGCCAGGAGGAAATCACTGACCACTGCCACCGAGCCGGAGAGATCGCACAAAGCGACAAGGTCTGGCTTGCCCGGTCGTCGATTGCGCAGCCGTGTTTCTATCAGCACGCCACCATGAGAAATCGAGGCGCGAATGGTGCGGCGGAAGTCGAGCCGTCCGCGTTTGCTGCGTTTGTAGCGGCGGCGAAGGTGACCGCGCAGTCGCCGGGCGAGTTCTTCAACCAGTTCTTTGGTGGCTTCTCCCTCGCGGGAGTCGAATGCCTTGAAAGGTCTTTCCAAGAGAGCCCTGCGGGTGGGTATTCGGCGTTGGGTGTTGGGGGTTGGGTTTCTGTCTCCTGGTCCTTGTTTTTTGCCTGTTTCCCGCTGCTCGATTGAGTCCGCAGGCTGATTCTCTTGTTCGCTCGATTGCTCTCGCTGTTCTTGCGCAGGACGCTCACCAGTACGGCGTTGCTCCGGCGGACGTTGCTGCGCTCGTGCCTGCGGCCCGTTCGGCGTGGACCGTTGCCCTTCGCTTGAGCTGGGCTGCTCGTGACGCTTGCCTTTGCGCCGCGATTCCGGCGCGGCGAAGAAGCGGGCGAAGGTCTCGTCGAAGAGCGGCCGATCCTCTTCCTCTTTGACTAGACTGGCGGCGAGGGCTTCGCGCAACAGCTCGCGCTCGATGCCGATCGCGGCGACGGCCTGTACCGCATCCATGCTCTCACTCAAAGAGACACGTAACCCGGCAGTACGTAGGTCGTTGATGAAACGAAGAGTGACATCACGCATACACAGCGGTCAGCAATCAGCGGTCAGCTTTCAGCAAGAATGTGGAAGGAACCAGCGCCTCTAATTTTCACCAACCCTGGTCGTCTAATGGTAGAAACACGTCGTGATACGTCTTTACTGTTCTGTCTGGCTGATCGCTGAGAGCTGATAGTTAAGAGCTCTTCTCTTATACTTGCGGCTTGCGTTTCTCACGATAGATCTGCATCGACTCGGTGAATTCACCGGTTTCGATCGAAGCCGCGCGGGCGCGATCGATCTCCACGGCCAAAGCTTCACTGTCCAGCATCCCGGCTTGTGGCAACAAATGCTTAGTGGCGGCGGCAGCTTTCCACCCCACCTTCAGACAGCGTTCGAGCAGTTTTGTGGTCTCGGCTGCGAGGTTCTCCGGCTCGACAATCTTGGTCAGTAATCCCCACCGTTCGGCTTGCGCAGCGTCGAAACGCTCGCCCAGGATGACAATCTCTTTGGCTTTGGCCAGGCCGATAAGCTGGGGCAGGCGATAGGTCGGTCCAGCATCAGGGGGCGCGCCGTACAACACTTGCGGTGAAGAGAAGAAGGCGGTGGTGGCGGCGACGCGGAAGTCGCAAGCCAGCATAAGTTCGAACCCGGCGCCAAGACAAGGGCCATGGATCGAGGCGAGGGTGAGCGGATTGAGGTTTTCCAAAATGTCGAGCGCTCGTCGCCACGGCTCCCACACCGCCCGCAAAGTCTCGCGGTCGGCGGGCCGGTTAGCGGCGGCCCGCAGGTCCATACCCGAACAGAACGCCCGGCCTTCGCCTTTGATTACCAAGACCCGGACGTCAGTATCAGCCGCAATCGCTTTCGCCGCCTCTGCCAAATCGAGAATCATCTGCTCATTGACCGCGTTGAGCGAGGCTGGGCGGTCGAGAATGAGAAAACCAACCTGTCCGTCTTTCTCGAAACGAATGGTATCCCACTCCATAGATGTTCTCCCTGGATGCGTTTGGGAATCCTCCGTAGTGCAACACTCTGGTAGGGGCACGGCGTGCCGTGCCCCTACAGGAACGCAGAGTTGCGACTACACTGCATAGTATAGCATAGCAAAGGGAACCCTGTTTTGGGCAATAATATACTTGACAGACCTTTACGTCGAGGATAATGTTTGGGGACGTGAGAGGCCGGATTGTTGACTCACTTTCAATTGATGCGAGGCTCCCAGACTTTCTGGCGGCCTCGTTCCCAATCTGTTATCCATCCCCTGACGCTACTAGCCTGAGTTTCTGAAACGTCTCTGACTGTCTCTTGAATCTCATGGAGCGATTTTCCCTCTTTCCACATCCTGAAAGAAAGATCTTTTGTTCCGTCTCCTCTCGGCATGTTTCACCTCGTTCTGGTTGTACGTTCCACCATGCCTCTCTCGCTACGGTTCTCGGGCGTGACAGGCCGGGTTCTTTCCGTTTTCATATTTTTGAGGCTTGTGCTATACGGGCCGCATGGCCGAACCTGTCCGCAAGAATAATCAGGTCGTCCCGTCTCAGAAAGAGATAGCAGAAGCTGCCGCAAAAGCTGCCGTTCCATCTCTTCCGGAAGTGCTTACGGAAGCGGTTCGACAAGAGAGAAGCCAGGTTGATGTCAATATTCTCCTTCGTGTCGTCTTAGAAAAAGCGCATGGGCCAGAAGATATTATTCAATATTCCGAACAGATTCTTCAGGTGGCAAAGCAATTTGATGACCATAGGCTTACAATTTACCAACAGCGGGCTCAGGTCTTGATAGATGTCAAAACAAAAGATCCCGATGAAGTTGAAAAAAGACAAAACAACAAAGTTAGAAGAGGATTAAAAATTACAGTAGCAACATGCGCCGCGGCAGGGTTTGGTGGCGCGGTAATTGGTGCCATCGTAGGTGCGGGGATAGTTGTCACTGGAATGCTTGCTACCCAGAAAAAGCGGCAATAGAGGATAGTTCTATGGATCTACGTGTCATCAGCGCAATTATCCTGAATTTAATCGCTTTTTTTGTTCCTGTAGTGTTTCTTCTGGAACACTTTGGGGGCGAGGCTCGTTTAGACCCTGAATCTATTGAACAGCTTGCGGCAATTGCAGGGGCTGCTCTTTTTGGCTTTGTTGTGTCTACAATCACCATGCGCTTACTTCAAAAAGGAGAAGGCTCTGCATTGAAGCAAGTTGCAGACTTGCTCAAGTCCCATGCGACAAGGGCTTGATTATCTATGGACGACCCAAAACCAACAGCGAAAGAATATCACGAAGGCCCCGACGCTGCGCGGCGGTTTGTAGACGCAGTGCGTCACGTGCTCACCGTCCCACGGACGGAATACGAGAAGAGACATAAGGCGTGGGAGAAGGCGAGGAAGAAACAGCGGAAGGCTTGTTCATCCACGTAGCGGGTCAAATGGAAGGGCTCAACCGAAACATAGGTGCTCTTGATGCCGCGTTTCAGCAGCGACCAAAAGTTTTCCAGTCCGTTGGTATGCACGACTTGATCTTTCACGTAGGCTTCGGCGTGGTCCACAAACTGATGGACGTACTCAGGGTCAAGCCCCCGGTAAGAAATGTGGGCATCGGTAAACAATTCGCTACCCGGTTTGATATGCTCCTTCACTTCCCCGTGCAACGTCTCTTTATCCGTATTCGGAACGACCTTTGCCCTAACTCGGCTGCCCTTCTTCTCCTCTGTTCCGATGGTGTCAATAATCTTTTGACTCTTGTCGATACCGTGCCGCTCAAGGAGTCCCATAACGATAGCTTTCCCCGAGCTGCCCGTGCCGGTGATCTTCTTCGCTTTCTTGTCCTTGTGCATGTTGCGGGCGAGTCCACCAATGGAGGTTTCGTCTGCCTCGACTTGACCAGACATCTTTTCAAAGGTCCCCTGCTGCATGGCAAGGCGAATGCGGTGGAGCAGGAACCACGCGGTCTTTTGTGTCACACCTAACGCCCTGTGAAGCTCGTAGCTGCTGGTCCCATTTTTCGCATTGACCAGCAGCCAGATCGCGGGCAGCCACTTGTCTAAGCCAATAGGCGAGTCTTCCATCACCGTGCCAACCTTGATAGAGAACTTCTGGTGATCGTGCTTGACTCGGCATTTCCACACGCGGGCATTGGCGAGGAATGTGACTTCTCGCGAGCCACAGCGGGGGCAGACAACCCCATCCGGCCAGCGTAGACTCACCATGAAGCTCAGGCAGGTATCAGGATCGGAGAAGTAACGGACCACTTCTACCAGCGTGGTAGGAAGATTCTCAGTGGTCATGCACTGAATGTAGCAAATCCTGTTGGGTCTGTCAAGTATATTATTGTCCTGTTTTGACATGGTCTTCACTGGAGGGATAGAGAGTCTCTTCTCGTCTGGTTGTTCCGTGCCTGGACCGTGGGGGAAACGCCGAATACAGTGCTCATTGCTGACTCACTTCCCCAGCGGTCCTGCTACGCTAACCATTGGAGTGACTCTGCCCTGGAAGGAAGCACGATTTCCATTGACGCCAGCATGCCACCAGGTGTATAGGAGGTGAACAATTTAATCAGCGAGTGGGGATGGCTCCACTGTTCTTGCAAAAAAGGGAAGGCAATGAATTGTTTGATCCGTCGGCTTACACGGCGTGTGATCCTGTTTGCGAGCCTGATACTGGCAGCCCTGTCGTTTACCGTGCAACGAGCATGCGCCTCCCCGTCCGGCACGCAGACGGGTACGGTTCATCATCCACATCTTCTCTGTGACGAAGGCTCACCTCTTTGTGCCGAGGTCGCCAATTCCATCGGTTACGAGGGCCAGTACGTCGGCCACGACGAACCTGCGTTGCTGTTCTACTCTGATGTTCCTGGATCCGGCAATAACGTCCGGTATAAACTACAGCTTCCCACCGACCCGCCCAGAATCCCTAGGCAGGATGGCAGCGGCGGCACCTTCAACTTCCAGCTTCATCCCGCTTTCTGGTTTGGCATGGCGTTGTGTGATAACCAATCCGCGCCCGAGTACACTCACGCTGACTGCGTGCCGAACAGCGATACGAATATCTTTGACAGCTCCGATCCGACGGCAACGGATTACATTGGCAAACATCCCGGTGCTGCGTTTTTGGAGGTGCAGTTCTACCCGCCTGGCTGGGTGCCGTGGCCGGCCGGTATTAGCTGTAGTGCGACGAAATGGTGCGCGGCGGTGGCCATCTTTAGTGTCAATTCCAATGATAATACCGACGTGGCGAACAACAAAGACTGCCGGAGCAAGGTTAGCATCGAGCCCGCGAACTTTGCGTTCATCACTAAGAGTGGAGTTCCCCATGCTCCACCAAGTCCGCTGGGAGCGACGGATGAGAGCTTTACCCCTGATCGTGACACCGATCTGTTCATGAGATCAGGCGACCAGCTCGTGGTCGATATTCATGATATGGCGTCGGGTCTCCAAGTCACCATTCAGGACCTCGCCACCGGTGAACAGGGAGCGATGACCACGAGCATTGCCAATGGCTTCGCCCAGATTGTCTTCGATCCGACTGCCAAAACCTGTGCGGAAAATCCTTATGCCTTCCATCCCATGTACGGCACTTCTAGTGAGCATACGCGCGTTCCATGGGCGGCCCATTCGTATAACGTTGCCTTCTCGGATGAAATCGGCCACTTCGAGTATTGCAATGCCGTTGATGCAGAGGGAGGGAACTGCATCGCGGCTGGGGTGAACGATCTGGGCGGCGCGCCTGAGGACGATTCGGTATGCTTCAGCTCTGCATCTTCCGCGCGCGTCCATGTTGGTGGCTGTATTGATACGGACACTGACTTTGATGGCGTGTCCTATCAGAAGACTTGGCCAGGATCACTCGCCACCCCCGCGCAAAACAATAGGCTCAACCCGAGTTCCGTCTTGTTTTCGAGTCCGAAGTTCAATGGCACCCAGAGTTATGATCGGGTCGCATTCGAGGCAGATCTCCCGCGTATCGAAGCTCCGGACTCTGGTGGAGTGTGCAACCGTAAGACCGGGAAGAATTGTGTCAACCCGCCACCGGGGGCCGCCTTCTACCCCATCTACTCGACCCGGAATACGGGCGAGGGGTGTTTCTGGCAATTAGGTGGAGCCAGCATCCCGGGAACGCAGAACACCTTTGGCGGGAACTCGACCGTCGAGTTCGGCCCGCTATTGCTCAGTGTCTACCCCAAAAAAGGCTTCAAGCCGCTTTTTCTCTACAATAACTTCCGCCAAGTTCTTGCCGACAACCCCTGCTCTTGAAGTGCCTAACAAAACTACGTGTCTGTCGTTTTGTCATTCTGAGTGCAGCGAAGAATCTCAGGGTTTCGGGTAAAGACAAGACCCTGCCAAGACAGCAGACTAAAAAAATAAGCACGGCTCTTGTGCTCGTGACATGGGAAGAAGAACGATGAACCAAGCCCTTACAGCGCGGCTGGGCACAATAAGAAGGGCAAGACGCGCGAGAAGGGGGGAGGCGATGGCCGATTTTAAGCGTGGGTAGACGGTTGATGTTCCCTGTGAAATTCAGCCTGGAGCCTTTCCTGACGAGTATCTGGTTAATATCAGCACAGATACAGGCGGTTTTTCCGGGTTTGTAAAAACCCCCTAGTGCGGGCTGTCGTATACATTGAAAATGTGCAGATAGACCTGCTCGGCCTTTTCTTCGACTTCGTACTCAGCATAGCACTCCACCGGCAGGCCGGTCTCTTCGTTCCACAAAAAATCTCGTATCTCGACTTTTACGGCATCCCGGGTCGCCTGTTTTTCCCGCCAGTTGTCGGCGCGCAGCTTTTCTTCCTTGAGCTTCGCCAGCAGTTCCGTGGCGACCTGCTTGAGCCGCTCGATTTCCTTTTTCGATAAGTCCGGCTTGACCAGGAGATCGAACAGCGCCAGGGTGTCCTCGTCCAACCCTTCTCGCAGGGCGCGTCTGGATTCTTTGTCCAGATCGTCGATGAACTTCAGCAGTTCCGCAAAGGTCTTTTCAATGGTCGCACGGTCTTTCTCCCGGTTGTATTCCTCGACGATCTGTTCGTAGTGTCGTTGGTAATCCGCGCGCAGCGGGTTCTGCTGGATCATGTGGTGCAGTCTCTCTTCGATCGCTTCCTTGAGGTTTTGCACGGTCGTGTGTTTGGCGCGACTGCGCTCGAATTCTTTCCGTAGCCGGTCGAAGTCGATCCGGCTGATGTCGTATGTCACGCTAGACTCTGGCCCCGCTTCTGTTGTCTTTGGCTCGATGGCCTCGTCTACGACTGCGTGCAACTCGCGGATGATTGCGATGATATCCGCCTTCTCCCGGTCTGCCTGCAAGCTCGTGTAGATGATGTTGATAGCGTCGTACTGCCGCCGGTAGTCGTTGATGCCTGTAATGGTGAGGCACGCCTTAAACTTCTTGAAAACCTCTCGCGCCATGATTTCAAAACGCTTGCGGCTCTCATCGCTTTCGTTCACCGCTTCTTTCGCGTCGATAATCGCTCTGTTGCGGGCAAAGCCTGCCTTCTCAAGGATGTCTTCCAGACGGAACCCCTGTTCCTGCAAAAAGCCGCGCACCAGGGCGATGGCCTCAACCAGGTCTGCCAGCAATTCTTCTTCGGGTTTGACGGGATCGATTTCGGGTTGAGGGTTGTCGCCGTCGAGCTCGCCTCCTCCCTGATGGCTGGCAAAGGTCGCCAGCGCCTTGCGCAGGTTCTTGAGGATGCCGCAGTAATCGACGACGAGACCGTTGTTCTTGCCCTCATGCACCCGGTTGGCGCGGGCAATCGCCTGCATCAAGGTGTGCGCCTTGAGCGGCTTGTCGAGGTACAGGGTGGACAGGCTAGGCACGTCAAAGCCGGTCAGCCACATGGCGCAAACAATGACGATACGGAACGGGTGGTCTGGGTTCTTGAAGGCCTCTTCTACGTCAATGCGCTTTCCGTCCGGCGTTTCAAAGCCGTCCTTCATCAGACGACGGTGTGAGGTAATGTCGAGTTCCCACTTGCGGAACTTGTCTACTTCGCCTTGCTCTTCGCTGACGACCACCGCCATGCGCGTAGTCTTCATCCATTCGATCTGACGGCGGCGGTAGATCTCGTCTTGCTCGTCAGTCACGGACGACAATTGCTTCTCCAGCTTCTGCATGCGCGCGGTCCAATAGTGACTGATGAGATCGTACATGCGCGCGCAGGTGACCTTGTCGATGCACACCAACATAGCCTTGCCGGTCTCCCACGAGGTGGAGTAGTGCTCGACGAAATCGCGAGCGATGCGCTTGAGCCGTTTCCGCGCGGTAATGATGTGGTAATCGCGCTTGAGTTCCCGTTCGAGGCGTTGGGCGACGTCGATGCCGTCAATCTCCAGTTCTTCCAGCTTCGCGGCGATCTTGTCATTCAGCTCATTCGTGGCCACGCCCAGCTTTTCGCCGCGAGCGTCGTAGTACAGCGGCACAGTGGCCTTATCGTCCACGGCGCGCTGGAAGTCGTAGGTGGAAATATAGTCGCCGAACACTCGGCGAGTGATCTCGTCGTCTTTGAACAGCGGCGTGCCGGTGAAGCCGATAAAACTGGCGTTGGGCAGGGCATTGCGCAGGTTAAGCGCCAGCCGTCCGTACTGCGTACGGTGCGCCTCGTCGGTGATGACGATGATATCATCCCGGTCCGAATACGGGGTGGACGGATCAACGTCCTGGTTGAACTTCTGGATGAGGGTGAACACACGGGTCTTGTGTTGACTAAGCAGAGTTTGCAAGTGCTCTCTTGATCCGGCCCGGCAGGGCTCGCGGTCGTTGTCCACCAGACGACAGCCGGCGAAGGTCTTGTAGATCTGCGTGTCCAGGTCGTCACGATCAGTGCAGATGAGAAAGGTGTACTGCCCACCCAACCTGCGGTGCACCTTGCGGGTGAAGAACACCATGGAATAAGACTTGCCTGAGCCTTGGGTGTGCCAGAACACACCCAGTTTGCCGAGGCGGGCCTTGCGGTCCCGTACCGCCTGGAGTGCGCGGTTGACGCCGAGAAACTGGTGGTTACGGGCGATGATCTTGACTAGCTTGCCGGAGCTGTCGTCGAACACGATGAAGTTCTCGCACAGGTCCAGGAAATTGCGCTTGTTGCAGATGCCCTTGAGCAGGGTCTCCATATCCACCACGCCCGACTCATCCTCGTCCAGGCGTTTCCACGCGTGAAAATGCTCGTAGCGACTGGAGAGCGAGCCGAGTCGGGCATCCACGCCGTTGCTGAGCACGATGACGGCGTTGTGGTGGAAGAGGTGCGGCACGGTGTCTTTGTAGTCGGCCAGGTTCTGCTCGTAGGCGGCGCGAGTATCTTTGTTGACGTTCTTGAGTTCCATGAACAAGAGCGGGATGCCGTTCACGAAGCCCACCAGATCTGTCCTCCTATGGTAGAGCGCACCGCGCACCCATAGCTCGCGCACGGCGAGGAAATGGTTGTTCTCCGGCTCGTCGAAGTCGAACACCCGCAAGCGGCGTTTGACCAGCTCGCCTTTGTCGTTGCGGAACGACACCTGCACGCCGTCTTTGAGCAGGTCGTGCTTTTCCTGGTTAATCTGTAAGGGCGATTGTGACAAGGAGTGTTCGAGGATTTGCCGGATGGCATCCTGATAGGCTGCTTGTGGAAGGTCGGGATTCAGCTTGACCAGCGCCTCGCCCAGATAACGGGTCAGCACCACCTCGCGGTCGTCTCGGCGGCCGAGGGTGCCCTCTGGTCCGAAGGTCTCGTCGTTGTAGGCGTAGACACTCTCCCAGCCGAGTTCGTCACGCAGGTACTCGGCGGTGGTTTGTTGGACGAGATCATCTTCCCTGAACGCCACGGTGGTGCTCCTGCTCGCTCAAGAAGCAGCCTGCCACTCCGCGAGGTCGACAATCCGGCCCAAACGGCGCGCTTTCTTGAGGTAGCGCCGGTCGGCCGTCACTAACATCGCCTCCTCGGTTTCCAAGGCGACGGCGTGGTAGAGGGTGTCAAAGAGGTGATGTTTCAGGCCAATGGCAAGTCGGCACGCGTGGCGTTGGATCGTGAGGCTATCCGCTACGTCCAATTCCATCTCGTGGAGAAATTCGATGTCTTCTTCGACCGTCCCAGGATTCAACCGGGCGAGCACGGCGGCAACCTCCGCCAACCAATGTATCGGCTGAATGAGACTGACTTCGCCAGTCCGCACCTTTCCCATGAGGGCTAGCGCCTTGTCCACGTCAGCTTCACGTTCCGGGTCGGCAACAAGCCACTTCACTATCACACTGGCGTCCAGCACTAGCCTCACGGACGCCCCGCTTCTCTGGCTGCTCGGATTTCCTCATCCGTGACGAGCCTCCGTCTCGCGCGTCCTGCCGTTAGTTGCTTGATTGCCTCGGCCCGTCGTTTTTGCTGTTTCGCCTCCTCTACCGCCTTGCGCATCAACTCGGCGATGATGGCGCTCTTGTTCCGCCTTGCGAAGGTGCGGTTGAATGCTTCTTTCACTTCATCCGGGACGCTGAAGTTGACGGTTGCCATAGCAGAACGCTCCAATTGTTGAAATCTTCAACAAAGATAGAGCAAAACAGGACTGAAGCAAACCGGCGCCTCCTCGATGACCAGCAATTTCACAGGGCGGTATGTGTGTCCGGCCTCGGGTAGCTGGCCCGTTCTCTTTCCCTTTGCCAGGCGGGCCTTTGGTGGGGTTACCTCTGTTGCTTGTGGTTCGCCTGCTGCTGCCCGTTCTCGCGGGTAAGATCGACAATTTTTCCGTCTCGTAGGACATAAACGGGCGTACCAGTACGTTCCCCCAACTCGCGGGCCCGTCGGGCGGCGCGACGTAAGGCAGCCTCGACTCCTGCGATATCGGCGTCTTCTTGGGGCGTTGATTGGCGACTCATGGTTTACTTCCCTCCGCGATCAATTGAGGTGCCTCTCCCGAATTATCGTACAAAACCCAGTAATCGACGAGAGGCTTGTAGATACGGTCGAAATTACGCTGTCCTGCGGCAAATCGACGCCGAATGACATCTTCTGGAACTCTCTGTGCCCACCCTGAGCGACGCGAGCGGCTACTCGGGCAATCCAAGATCCACACTCGGCAGGCTCAGAAAAATCAGTTTGACCCGGTAGCCAGCTTCCTGCCAGATAGGAATCATGCACGCATACGTTCGTCCGCTCAGCGTAGTTTCGAAAGCGAAGCTTTCGCGCTTTCTGACATGCTCGTGAATCTGCTCCAACATAATCCGCCCGGCGCGAACAGCCGCCGCCTCTGGTTGAAAAGGACTCAGACCCGCGGCAATCAGGTCGGCATTAACGAATACCGGGCAATTGGCCTCATTGGGCAGGAATTCCTGAGCGAACGTAGTTTTCCCCGCGCCATTTGGACCCGCAATGATGAGGATCTTCTTTTCGTCGCTCACACGGCAATTTCTCCGCTCATGAGGCGAGGCAGCAGCAGATCGCGGGCGGAGCGGAGTGAAATGTTCTGCCGGGCGAGGTTATGGACCATCGAGAACGTCGGCCGAACAGTATCCTCGAACTGTTGGAGAAGGGCGTCGTGCGGAGGCAACACGACCCTCAATCGCCCGACGGCGATCGTGTTCAGATTTTTTTGAGTAGATCCGTCTCCAACACTACTGACTAGCTCTTCCCGCTTGAAATAGAGGTAACAGTAAAGGAATTGGTCGGAGATTCTTTTGAAATCCGCAAAATGCAGCCAGCCGTCATGCACGCAGCCGCGGACACCAGTGAAGTAGGGGATACCACACGTAGCACTATTCGAAAGAATCAGTGAGCCAGGTTTGAGAGAAATACTCTTTTTTGCTCCATCTTCCGTAACGTGTTCTTGCGTGTGAAAGATGAAGAAGCTTTCTGATGCGGTTGCGTCACCGATTTTGAACCAAGGAATTTCGCCTCCCATAAATTCGTTAATCGGCCGCGGAGAAGCCCCACGACCGATGCGGCAAAGGTCAACGAGCGCATACTTCTCCCACCCCTCCGGCACGCCGTTGACGATGCGGGTGTGTTCGTGGCCGGGGAAACGGAGGCGGACGAACCACTCCCGGTACAGCAGCCGCGCCGATTCTTCTAATAGCATCATTCGGCGGAGGTTGTTTTCGATGAGATCATCGTAGCTAGAGAGAATCTCAGCAATCTTTTTCTGAGTGTGGGCGTCAGGGATTTTCACCCTCATCGCGTGAAGGATGTTCCGGTTAACACCTGGCACGGCACCAGCGCTTCGTTGACTGCCAAGGTTGGCTGTACGGAGAAAGTAAGCGATGAATTCAGGATCGTTACCCTTGAAGTCCGTGACATATAGCGTTGTGTTGAGAGGCCAAAAATCACGCTCAATGAAGAAGACTTCGCCAAGTGTTCCGTAGCGACCGGTTATGACACCTGGGCCTTTGACTTTCGCCTCGTTGTGAAAGCCGGTAATTCCAGAAGACGAGACGACAGGGACATCTCCTCGCTGACGTGAATGCTCAGGTAGGTCATGTCCTCTTTTCAGTGTCACTGCCTCACCGAGCGTTGTAGTGTACCAACTCACATTCCCAGCCCCTCAAAATTCTCCTGAATCTTCCGGGCCAACTCAGCGGCTTCCTCGTTGAGGCTCGCCAGCTCAACGTGGATGTCGCGTAGCGTTTCCTCAAAATCGAAATCTTCATCTTCTTCTGGCGGCGCGACGCCAACGTAACGACCTGGGGTGAGGCTCCAATCCGCCGCTTCGATGTCTTTGCGGTCTACGAGTTTCACCAGGCCTGGCACGTCCCCCAGCTTCGCCTCGGGAAAACGGTCCTGGAGCCAGACGACCTGCCGGTGAAAATAGGCCGCTTGCTTGAGTTGCTCGACCGCGTCTTTGCGCGCTTCGTCAAGCTGTTTCGTCAGCTTGGCAATACTGCGGCGGTCGTAGCCGTTCGAACCCTCACCCTCGGTCCCTCTCCCAGAGGAAGAGGGAAGCTCTATGTCCGCGAGACGTGCAGCCAGCTTGTAGAGCAGGTCTACCTGCTTGATGAGTCCTTTGATCCGTTCGGCGATGGGATCGAAGGCTTTGCGAGCTTCATGCTGTTGCTCGTTTGTCGTTGGCAGCGTTTTGCAGACGCTCGCGTGATAGTCTGCAATTTCTCGCACAAGGAGTGAGCGGTCTTCTTCATACAGGTTTTCGGCCTCGTAGAGTTCGGCCAGGGCCTGGGTGAACTCCTGCTGTTTGGCTGTGCCATTCTGCTCGTGCATCGTGAGGTGCTTGCCAAGGACATCGAAGTGTCCGCGCAGCGTGTTCAGCGTGCTGTCAAATTGGCTCAGCTTGTCTGGAATCAGCGCGCATTCTTTACCGACGGCGGCGAGGTAATCCTTCACCAGACCGAGGAACTTGTCCGTTCTGCCCCGGTAGAGCCAGACGATGGCAGAGAGGTTCTGCAGTTGCTCGGGGCTGAAGTCGTAGATCTTGCGCGTCACCTTGCGGTAGATGTTGCGCGCGTCAAGCATCAGCACCTTGTCGCGCAGGTGATCTGGCTTGCCTTTG
>JBGPOI010000018.1:0-22125 GCA_041487975.1 Binatia bacterium
AGCTGTTGCGAGAGCGTCGTGGACCCCACCAGGTCAATGAACTGCACCGTCAGTTGGCGGCGTTCGCCGTCACTGGGTCTAGCGTCTAGGGTCTTGGGTCTAGTGTCAGAAGAAGTAGGAGGGAGCTCCGTTTCGCCTTTTCGCCGTTTCGCCGTTTCCCCTTTTCTCCCTTCGCCGATCCACACCAGCACTTTGCCGTCTTCATCAGCCGCCAGTTTCTGCGCGTCGATGATTTCAGCCTTGAGATCTTCGAGGTACTCGTCATCGAGGTCGAACTCTCGTTTCAGCGCTCGATAAGACATCCGCCCTTTGCGCTGGAGTAAGGCAAGAACTTGGTCCACGACCTCGTAAAACTTCATGACGCATTCTTTACTCCACTTGCATGAGCCGGGAAAGCCGGTTAAGCCCAACGGCAAGCCTGTACACGAAAATCCACACCCATGAAAATCTCTTCCGTCGAATTTGCCGGCGCGGCGGCGCAGCCCGGCGGCTACCCCAAACTGCCGCACCCAGAGATCGCCTTTGCCGGCCGCTCCAACGTCGGTAAATCGTCACTCATCAATCGGCTGCTCGACCGGCAAATTGCCCGCATCAGCGCTACGCCTGGTCGCACGCGGCAGCTCAATTTTTTCGTCATCAACAACCAGCTCACCTTCGTCGATTTTCCCGGCTACGGCTACGCTCAAGTCTCCAAGCAAGAACGGGGACAATGGCAAAAACTGATCGAGGACTATCTCACCCGCTCCCGGAACCTGCGCGGGGTCGTCATCATCGTCGACATCCGCCGCGGGCCGGAAGAGGAGGAAGAGACGCTGTGTGACTTCTTATCGTATCATCAGCGCCCCTTCCTGATGGTGGCGACCAAATGTGACAAACTCAAGCGCGGACAATTGGAGCAGCAACGCAAGGTCCTGGACGTGCGACTGGAGGGCCATCCGCTGCTCTTGTTTTCCGCCCAAGACAGCAGCGGCAAAGAAGAACTGTGGCGGGCGCTGCTGGCGTTCGCATCGGCCAAGCCGCTTGAGTCTCTCAGCCATGCCTAAAGTCTCGGTCATCATTCCCACCTATAACCGCCGCGATTTTGTTCGCGAAGCCATCGCGTCAGTCCTGGCTCAGAGCTACCGCGATTTCGAGCTGCTGGTCGTGGATGACGGCTCGCGCGACGATACCGCCGCGGTCGTGCAAGAGTTCGAGGGCGTGCGCTCCATCTCCCAACCGAACCGCGGGGTGTCAGCGGCGCGCAACTATGGAGTGGCCCTGAGTAACGGAGAGTTACTCGCGTTTCTTGACTCCGACGACCTGTGGCAACCGCGCAAGCTGGCATGTCAGGTTGCCTTCTTTACTGCTCACCCAGAAACACGCATCTGCCAGAGCGAAGAAATCTGGCTGCGGCATGGCACGCGGGTGAATCCCCACCACAAGCACCGTAAAACCGGCGGTGACATTTTCGTCCGGAGCCTGGAACTGTGCCTGGTCAGCCCCTCGGCAGTCATGCTGCGCCGGGAGTTGTTCGAGCAGGTCGGTGGTTTTGACGAGAGCCTGCCGGCGTGCGAGGACTATGACCTGTGGTTGCGCATCGCCGCCACGGAGCCGATTCACTTGCTCGAAACACCATTGGTGATCAAGCGTGGTGGTCACGCCGACCAGCTCTCGCGTCGGTTCTGGGGTATGGATCGTTTCCGGGTGGCCGCGCTGGGCAAACTGCTTGACTCCGGTGTGCTCTCGGCGGAGCAGCGTAGGATGGTTGAAGAGACCTTACGCACGAAGTGTGAGATCCTGGCCCAGGGAGCACGGAAACGAGGAAAAGATGGGGAGCCGTATCTGGCGTTGGCTGACATCTACACAAGCAGAAGGAAAGAGGGGGCCACGCGAAATTCTGTGTGAAGCTTCGGTTGTTTTTCAGAATTTGTAGGGGCTTGATTTATCAAGCCTTTTTGCAGGTCCGATGAATCGGACTCCCACGATAGGCAATGGCGACTGGAAGAGAAACATCTGTATCTTCGCTCCCCGAGCAGATTGTCACCTATGCCCGGCACAAGCATCTGAGCGTGCAGACGCTTGGCCGCTGGCAGGCGTGGATGGAAGAAGATCAAGCGGCGTTGCTATCCGTCGCCGAGGAACTGCAACTCGGCGAGAACCACTTACGTGATTTTCTTGACTGGCTGGAAGAGACCGTTCTGCGCGATGGCGGCACGATCCACAGCCTGCTCGCTCGGCCGGAACTGCGCCGCCCGCTCGACGCGAAACTGGCGCGCAACGACAAGCTCAAAGCGGTCAAGGAGGCGCTGCGCAAACTGCGCTACCCGCGGCTGTCTCGCCTGGAAGACGATCTGCGGGCCGCGGTCAAGGCGCTAGACCTGGGCGGTCGCGTGCGTGTATCATTCCCGCCTGCCTTTGAAGGGGATGAGGTGACGGTGGAAATCACCGCCCGCAACGTGAAAGAACTAGACGAAGGTGTGACCCGCTTGCGGCAACGGATCGAGAATGGAGCGCTGCAACGAGTGTTTGATTTGCTCGATCAAGTATGAAGCTCGGGAGTCTAAGGTCTAGCGTCTGTTGAATCCCATGACACTCTACAAACCAAGCGAAATTCTCATCGAGCGGGGCGAGGAAGATACCCCGGTGGTCCAGCGCGCCTTGGCGCGGCTCCCAGAGGTGCCAGTTCAGATCGTGGAGAAAGACTGGGAGCGGCAGGCGGCTGCGAGAGACGTGGCCGGTTCCTTTGCTGTGGGGAAGCGCCGCCTGCTGTTTACCCGTCAGCGCTCGACTTTCCTTGAACACTGCCCAGCCGGTACGCCGGGACTGGTCTGTTGCAACTATCTGATAGTGAGTCTTATCTCCAACTGCCCGATGGACTGTAGCTACTGCTTCCTGCAGGAGTATCTGGCGAACAATCCGACACTCAAGGTCTTCACCAACGTCGAGGACCTGCTGCGCGAGGTGGCTGCGGCCGTCGATCGCCAGCCCTGGCGTCAGTTCCGTATCGGCACGGGCGAACTGTCCGACAGCTTGGCGCTGGACCCGTTGCTCGGCTTCTCTGGCGACCTCGTCCCGTTCTTTGCCGCGCGTAAGAATACCCTCCTGGAACTCAAGACCAAGAGCGACTGTATCGACGGGCTCCTCACCCTCGATCCCAAGGAGCGTGTAGTCGTCTCGTGGTCGCTGACGCCGCCGGAGATCGCCGATACCGAGGAACACGGTACAGCTTCTTTCTCCGCTCGTTTAGCAGCCGCACGGCGTGCGCAAGCGGCCGGATACAAGCTGGGCTTTCACCTCGACCCGCTGATCGAGTACCCAGGTTGGGAAGAAGGATACCGAGACACTGTCGCGCGTCTTTTCTCTGCCATCGACCCGCGCCGCGTGGCCTGGGTCAGTCTGGGCAGTCTGCGCCTCACGCCAGCTCTGCGCACCACTATGCGTCAGCGTTTTCCCCACACCCGCCTGCTCTCCGGCGAACAGATTCTTTGCGCTGACGGCAAGTGGCGGACGTTTCAGGCCTTGCGCGTCACGATGTACCGTATTCTCACCGGCTGGCTCAAGGAGGCCGCGCCCCAGGTCCCACTCTATATGTGCATGGAAACCGCACCAGTGTGGGAGAAAGTCTTTGGCCGGGCGCCAACCTGCGATAAAGAAGTGGCGCGAGCGCTCGTCGCACCTAATCTGGTGGATCACAAGAAGGCTGTTCATGCTTCGACAGAGCCTGCCCTGAGCTTGTCGAAGGGCTCAGCATGAACGGTTGTCACATGGTGGAGCGACGAGAGCAACTCTTTCCTCCCCGCTCGCCCTGAGCTTGTCGAAGGGAGAACGGATCACGCCTCAGATACAACTCGCCGCGACACTCCCATGACTTTCTTCCGCCGGCTGACCACCGACCTCGATCCTCAGGTCTTGATTATTTCCCTGATGACGTTGGTAATCATGCTGGGATCAAGCGTGATTTCACCGGTTCTGCCGCTTCTCGCCCAAGAGTTCGGCGTGTCCTATGCCGGTGCCGGGGCTTTGGTCTCGGCCTTTGCTGTAGGCCGTATCCCTTTCGATTTCATCGGCGGCGCCCTGGTCGATCGCCTCAGTCCGCGGTTGGTCGCCAGCGGCGGCGCTGCCCTGGTTACCCTTTCGGCAGTGCTCTCGGCTTCGGCGCAAAGCTTTCACGCGCTCCTGTGGTATCGCCTTATCGGTGGAGTCGGCTCGGCGCTGTTTGTCATCACGGCCATGGCGTTTCTTGTCCGTACCGTCAACCCTCAACGCATGGGCCAGGCGATGAGCTTTTATCAAAGCATGCTGCTGTTGGGTGTTTCCTTCGGTCCAAGCGTCGGCGGCTTGGCAGCCGGTTTTTTTCATAGCTTGCACGCGCCATTCTGGGCGATGGCGGCGCTGTCATTGGCTGTCACCTTCATGTGCTTTCGCTGGATCGGCGAGTTTCCCGCCACACCGGCTGGAGCGCACCATGCCGCTGTAGCGGAGCAGATCTCAGCTCGCACCGTGCTCGCGCATCTGCTGCGCGACCAAACCTTCCGCTTTGTTTGTGTCTTGACGTTCCTGCTCTTTGCCGTCCGTTCAGGCACGATGCTCAACCTCATGCCGCTCTTCGCCCAGGAAAAAATGGGGCTCGGCGAGACCGGGATCGGCATGGTACAGTCACTGTGCTCGTTGGGGAACTTTTTTGTTTTGTGGCACGCCGGCCGGCTGCTTGACCGGGTTGGTCGCCGCCGAGTGGCGCTGCCAAGTCTTTGGGCTACGGTCTTGGTCATCTTACTCTTTCCTTGGGCAACGACGTTGCTCCCCCTTCTCGCCGTGAGCATGGCTTTCGGTGTGACCATGGGTTATCTGGGACCAACGCCGGCGGCGATCATCGCCGACATCACACCCAGAGGAGCAAGTGGCGCGGTGATGGGGCTCTACCGCATGGCAGGTGATACCGGCCTATTGCTCGGCCCCATCGCCATGGGCTGGACCGCCGGTCATGTGGGGTTTGATCTCACCTTTGTCGCAGTCGCTTGTTGTACCGCTCTCGTGGCAATAATGGGACTTGGCATACGCGAGACCTTGACGTCGCATGAGGTTAGAACCGAAACTGTGTCCGTTGTAGAGGAAGCGTCTTCGTAGCAGCCCCCCTGCACAGGCCAGCGGCCTGTGCCACCAAGAGACGAGCAAGTTCGAGATGGTGGCGCAGCCGGCCCGGCTGCGCGCGAGTTCCTTAACAAGGAGGCAACACCATGGACCCTCAACTGGCTACAGCCCTCAGCGAGATCACTACCGGTATCTATGTCCTGACCGTGTGCGAGGGAGAACGCCGGCATGGGATGTCCTCATCGTGGGTCACACAGGTGTCAGGCGATCCGCCGTTGCTCATGGCCGCGGTTGATAAGCGTCATTTCAGCCACGACCTGATCGAGCGGCAGGGAGTCTTCGGCCTGAATGTTGTCAGCGGCAAAGGCAAGGCACTGGAGGACTATTTCTTCTCGGCGGCTTCACGTCGGCCGGATAATCTCGAACCGTTCGCCTACGAGTTAGGAGAAACCGGCGTACCGTTGCTCACGCTGGCGATGGCCGTGTTTGAGTGCCGGGTCGTCGCGAGTTACCCGGCCGGCGACCATACTCTTTTTGTCACCTCGATCGTGCGGGCAGAGGTGCGCGAGCACGACCGACCGGTGACTTCCTTGGACTTGCCCTATGTCTACGTCGGCACGGTCATTTCCCGTCAGAGGAATTGACAGGTCAGCGACCGCTCTGGTAGCAGTCAAGATACTTGTTCAGAAACCAGGAGGGGGTATGGCTATTGATGCACGCGAACTGCGCAACGTCCTGGGGCACTTTGCCACCGGCGTGACGGTGATTACGACCAAAGATGCGAGCGGCAAACCTTTTGGTCTCACCGCCAACGCCTTCAGCTCGTTGTCGCTTGAACCACCTCTGGTGCTCATCTGTGTCGATAAAAAAGTGGACTGCTACGCCTGTTTTGAGGAGTCCAGGTTCTTCGCGGTCAACTTCCTCAACGAGGAGCAGGAACACCTCTCACGCCGCTTTGCGACTAAAGGAATCGAAAAGTTCGAGGGCATCGCTTACAAAACCGGAGAATGCGGTGTCCCGCTGCTCGAAGGCGCTCTCGGCTATATCGAGTGCAAACTTGTCAGTGGCTACGACGGAGGAGACCACACCATTTACGTCGGCGAGGTCCAGTGCGCCTCGGCTTCAGGCGACAACCCCTTGCTGTTCTTCAAAGGGAAGTATTATCGTTTGCCGCAGTGACGCCCTGCGGGCGTCAGCAATCAGCGATCAGCTATTCGCCATCAGCAAAGCAAAGAGAATACATACCCTTATTTCGGCTGACTGCTGATAGCTGATCGCTTTTTCACAGCACTCGTTTCCCTCGCACCTTCCCCTCCACATCGATCTCGTACAGAATCGGCACACCAGTGCCGAGGTTCAGTTCCAGCACCTCCTCGCGGCTGAGGCGGTCGAGGTGCATGACAACCGAGCGCAGGCTGTTGCCGTGGGCCGCCACCAGCACGGTCTTGTCGGCTTTCACCGCCGGCAGAATCTTCGCCTCGAAATAGGGCAACGTGCGAGCCGCGGTGTCTTTCAGGCTCTCCCCGCCCGGAGGCGCGACGTCATAACTGCGTCGCCAGAGGTGCACCTGGTCATCACCAAAACGCTTGGCGGTCTCCGCTTTGTTGAGTCCTTGCAGATCGCCATAGTGCCGCTCGTTGAGAGCCTGATCTTTCTCTATCGGAATGTCACTCTGTCCCAGCACGTCGAGCGTGATCTCTAAAGTGCGGATCGCGCGCTGCAGCACGGAGGTGAAAGCTAGATCGAAACGTATGCCCGCAGCCTTAAGCCTCTCACCAGCCTGTCGGGCCTCCTCTTCTCCCTTGGGCGAGAGCGGGACATCCACCCAACCGGTGAAACGGTTCTCCAGATTCCATTGTGATTCGCCGTGGCGAAGCAATACCAGATATGCCATCTATCCTCCTGTAACCGTATGGGGTGCTGAGAACCGAAGGCTGAGTTTGCATCTTCTCCTCTTTGCTTTCTCTGGCTCATTGCTCAGTCCTTTTCCTATACCATCCGCCGCACGAGTAACTCAATAAAATAGAGCGCCATCGCCAGAGGGATCAAATAGGGCAGCAGTGGCTGCTGTTCCGGCGGACCAATCGGTTGGACCAAAGCGGCAACATCGGGACTCACGCTCCCTCCGGTTGCCCGGGCCAGGGCTTCCAATAACGGGAAGTTCGCTTGCGGCTGTGGAGTTTCTCCGGAACGGCGAGGTGGCACGGTATACCCCAGAGGACCGAGTTTCTCGCCCGTCGGCAGGGTGACCTCGACGCGGTAATCTCCAGACACGGTTGTCGGATACACAGCTTGATAATGTCCCGGCGCCAGTCGTTCCAAGGGAAAAACGGCGTCGCCGCCGGAAGGCCCCTGCACTTTGGCGGACGCCGCCCGTCCCTCCTCGCTCGCCCCGTAGGAAAAGAGATCAACCAGGAGTCCGGTTTCATCGTGCCCCAGCTCGACCGAGAAATGGCTCTCCTTATGCTTCACCTCGGGCATGCACCAACGCACCACCTGTGACCAGAACTTGCTGAACCCTTCCCAACTGACCCACGGAGCGGACCAGCGGCCGTTGGCATCAGAGGTAAAGGCCACCGCCTTGCCCTCGCCGTATGACCACGAGGCCAGCAATGGCGGCCGCTTACCGTCGGCGCGTAGTGCGATGTCGAGCCGAGCACCTTTTTTCACCTCGGCCTCCACATACCCCTTCACCGGCGGCATCGGTCTACCGCCCAAGTCCTTCAACAACGGCGAGTCCGGGCTGGGGATCGGCGTCAGTTCTTTCTCGACCATGGTCTTCTCTTCACCCTTTTCCTCCATCTCATCGACAAAGAGGTCCGGCAGGGTCGAGGGGTCCGTGGTGTGGTGGAACGCGCCGCCGCCATAGTCGGCCAAACGTGAGAGTAGTCGGAGGTTGGCCTCCTGACCGACGGCGATTGCCGAGACGGTCATCTTCTGCTCCTGGTGCATGACCGTGATCAGGTCGAGATAATCGCTGCCGCTGCCGCCGGTCTCGCCGTCGGTCAGGATCACAATCTGTTTACGCGTGGCGGACTGGCGTTCGAGTTGGCGCTTGGCCTCCTGCAACGCCGGCAACAGAAAGGTCCCGCCGGATGCCTTGAGCCGGTCGAGGCGGTCGTCGAACTCGTTGCGAGTTTTACCCAGGTACTCCAGCGGCACGACGACGAACGCTTCCTGGTCGAAGCCGATCACGCCCAGCAGGTCGGTATCCTTGAGATTGCGGGCCACCGCCCTGGCGCCTTCTTTGGCATAGAGGAGTTTGTTCTCTTTGCGCATGCTCCCGGACTTGTCGATGATCAAGATCATGGCGGTATGACGCTCTTCCTTTTGCGGTGGCGCCAACGTGACCGGCAGGATTTTCTCGACCGGCGTCCCCTTGTAGCCGCCTAATCCCAGACTCTCTTCGCCGCCGACCATGAGGAGCCCGCCACCCTTACTCACATAGTCATCCAAACCGCTGAGCAGAGCCGGAGGTAACTTGTCCCGAGCGACGTTATTGAGGATCACCGCGCCGAACGGCTCTGGCGAGGGAATCGTCGCCGGCTTGGCGGCAAAGTCGAACGCGGTCACTCCGAGTCCACGGCTGCTAAGCACCTTCTCCAGGTAGCGGTTATCTTGAGTGCGGCCGCTGAGCAACAACACCTTCTCCATCGGCGCGACACTCACCCAGGTAGTCGCCTGGTTATCCTGAGGAATCGCATCCTCATGCGGAGCGCCTGGCGTGAAAGTCGCGCGCAGGGGAATCAGGCCGCTATCAGACAGCACCAACGGATGCGTCAACAGCGACACGCCTGGGGCCAGGGTTACTGCTTGCTGCCACACCGTCTTGTCACCCTGTCTTAGGGTCAGTTCACCGCGCACGGGGGCGGGATTGGTATTTTCCAGGGCGATACTGACCTCGATGGTCTCGCCGCCGGCGGTAGACGGTGGTGCTCCCAAGCGCTGGATCGCGACATTCGGCGCCGCCTCGGCCGGTGGTGGCGCGAACGGGTAGAGCCTGAATTGACGTTCATTGAGCAAGGGCAGGACCGAGCGCGCCTCACCCGTAGTTTCCCAGCCGTCACTCAGCAGGTAGACATTCCGATCTGGAGCTTCTTTGAGCAAGCCCGTCAGCGCGCTTTCCAGGTTGGTCTCGTCAAGCTGCAAGTCCGCCGGCGGCGCTGAGAGCAGCGGCCCGGCCTCGCGCCAGGATAATACCCGATGCCCGCCGGCGAAGACCAAAGCCGGGGTGTCCGGTGTCGGATGCAGGCGCTGTTCGATCGTGTTGCGCATCCACTGTCGTTGGGCCGAGGTCAGGCTGTGCGAGAGGTCGAGCGCCAGAAGCGGAGTACTGGTTGCGCCTGGCATGAGTTTATGGAGACCGGCCGCGGCGAAAACCAGAAGCGCAAGAACAAGCGAATGCAGCAGCAGACTGAAAAAAGACGCGAGCGAACGAAACGCCCGCCTCTGCCATAGCCAGAAGAGCGGCAATAAAACGAGAAGGAACAGGAACTCGGAACGGCTGAAAGCCAGCGGAGGAAGAGCGGGCATCAAGAACTCGATTTTACGCTGTTTGGGCTGTCTCTCCAGAGCGGGTAGAAAACCACCATTCGAGTCCAAGCAAGAGGAGCGCAGCCATCAGCAGCCACGGCCATAAGGGTTGGCCCGTAGTTTCAGGCGCAACTGGCGCAGGCGGCGTGAGCGGTGTCAGGCGCAATGATCGTCCCAGGCGCGACTCCTCTGCGTTGGTCAAATTCACCGCGCTCTGACGCCCAACTCCATTCTCACTAATTGTATAGACCCCCTGCTTCCTCAACGATACCGTGCCTCCTGCAAGGGCGAGCGTTTCTCCGCTCGGCAAGCGCACGCTGGCTGACTCTCCCGGCAGTGTCAATGTCGCGCCGGTCTTGAGCGCCGGTGGCTGGCCCACCTGATCCGCCAGCCAGCCGAGCAGGTTGAGGGTCAGAATCGAAGTCGGGAGATTTTGCTTGCCTAGATAGGGCAGCAAGTCGAAGCCTACTGCCACGTACCGCCTGCCCTCGTGCTCTCCGGCCAAGACGAGTGGTCCCACCGTCGCGCTAATGACTGGTTTGCACCAGCTCACCGGCAGGAACGCTTGCGCGTAGGCAGGAGACAAGAGGGAAAACGTGACATAACTGGTCAGCGGGTGCGCGGCGGTCCACTGCGTGACCGAGGGTCGCGTCGCGGCCTTGCCGAGGGGAAAGAGGCCGTTGCCGTCGGGTGGGAGAATAAAAGCCGCGTTTGTCGGCGGCAGGGTATCCGGCGCGGTCAGATGAAAAAGCACCAGGGGAAACCCCACCGCCCTGGCCGGGGTATAGTCCTGTGGGCTCACGCGTTCCAGCTTGAGATTAGGAATCTGCCCCAGACTCCTGGCGGCCTCCGCTGAGGGCGTCACCAACAGCACCGGCACGGTGGTCAGCGCCGGCAGCACGGCATAGGCTTCGTTGTCCACCGCCAATCCATCTTCGCCAAATAGGTGAGCGCGGTAGGTCGTGGCCAGAGGCAGATGAGGAAAAGGAAAAGTAAGAGACTCACCCGCGGTGAATGATTGTGACTGCCACGTCTTCCCCGTTTCCGCATCTTCGATACCGACGCTTCCTTCAGGGACGCGGCCCGTGCCCGCAACCACCACAGTGGCATCGACTTGCTCAGGGAAAAACGGGCTGCGGTAGAGACGAAAGGCGGTGATGCCGAGATTGGGCTGAGGTTCGCCGAGCGTCACGACCGTGAGCGCGTCGGTGCCCACCGGCGTGGCGAGCGGCCGGTCGGTGAAGAAGAAGACCTGCTGAAAGCCACGTTCTCCCAGTAACTGCGCGAAGAAGGCCGACAACACCTCATCGCTGGGATCCGGAGCATCAGTCACTTCCACCCGGAGGAGGTCCTGACGAATTTGCGCGCGAGTGTCAGCCGGCGCGGAGATCAGTGCGGGCAAGGGAGAATTGGTAAAAAGGCTGATAGCGTCCTCGCCGGGAATCGTATCCAAAGCCTGCGCCGTCCGTTGTTTGGCCAGGTCGAAAAGACTGCCTTCCGCGCGGGGCGCGCGCGCCTGCATGCTGGCGGAGGTATCCAGCACGAGCGCGACCTTGCCGCCGTGGCGCTGCATGAACGGCTGGGCCGCCGCCGTGACCAACAACAACAGGATCAGCAATTGCAGAAAGAACAACGGCGTGAGTTGCAAGCGGCCCCACCACCGTCGCCGGGCCGACGACGGCAGCCCCTGATAGAGAAACAGGGCCGACACAACCATGCGCTTACCTCGTTCCCGCAGCAGGTACGGCACGATCAGCAGCGGCAGCGCGTAGAGGAGCCGAAAAGCGAGGGGGGAGAGGAAGGAGAAGTCCATACTCAGGAATGATGAATGATGAATGATGAATGGAAGACGAAAATTTCAAACTCTTCGTCTCTTATCACTCATTGTTTATCACTCGTTACTCATTACTCTTATGTCAGCATTCCCAACGCCGGCAGCTCGCGCAGCACGAACTGCTGCAAGTCCTGGCCGGTGGTAAACAGAGCGTGATGCGCGCCGGTTTGGTGACAGAAACTGCGAAGTCCACGGTTGTGCTGGTCCAAACGGCGCAGGTATTCCTTCTTGGCCTGCGCGTCAAAACGTACCAGTGCGGCTTCGCCGCTCTCGCTGTCCACCATGCGCGCACCCGCTGCTGCCAGGGGGGGATCGACTTCATCTTGTCCCAGCACCTGAATGACCGCCAGGTCGAAGTTCGCCGCTCGCAGCAGATTGAGTCCGGCTTGATAGACCGCGGTGGGAAAGAGAAAATCGGAGACCCAAATCGCCTTGCCCGGACGGCGAATGGTCTGTAGATGGCGAGCTAAGGCCATAGGCGTATCGACCTTACCAGCCGGTCGGTGGACGCTCAAGAAAGTCGCCAGTTCCAACAGGCGCTGACGCCCACGAAAAAACGGGGTCGAGTATTTCGTCGTGCCGCTGCCGAGGGCATGCACCTTCACCGCATCGTTGCTGGCCAGCACCACATACGCCAAGGCCAGGACCACGTCTCGGGCTGCTTCATACTTCTCGTTTCCCGTCGGGTAGGCCATCGAGGCGCTGAGGTCGAGGAACAGATAGGTGTACAGTTCCTCCTCTTCCTGAAACAGTTTGATGTAGAAGCGGTCGGTGCGACTGTAGAGCTTCCAGTCGATATAGCGAGGGTCGTCACCGGGTGTGTAGTGGCGATAATCAGCAAACTCCAATCCCGCGCCACGGCGCGGCGACAGGTGTCCTCCTGGTCGGCCGCCGAGAAACCGCCGCCGCGCGCGAATCCGCAAGGTTTCCAGCCGGGCAAGAAACTGTGTAGTGAACAACGGAGGGAGCACGGAGTTTTTTTCTGACATGGGCGATCGATCAAGCAATCGGCACGAAGGCGCTGGCGGAGCCTGGCGTCAAGCAGCGATGCGTGGCCCAACGAATGGCTTGGGCATCGTCATCCTCATAGGTCGGGAGCACGCGCAAAGCCGCGGGAGTCAGGTTCCAGAAAAGCGGGTTCTCGTCCCCGGACAAAAGGGCAAACGGCTGCCTGACCCAGGGAAGGGCACCGTAGGTAATCCACTCCCGACGAGACAGTCGCTCGAACCATGCCAACACCTTGGGCTGCGCTTTCTTGGCCGCCCGGGTCAGCCAGTCCATTTCGGTGAACGGTAATACCCGCGGCGTGCCAGTGTCCGTGCTCACCAGGGCGATCTCGCGGATCGCGTCGATGTACGCGGCTGGAGTGGTCATCAACATGGAACGATCACTTATAGTGATATTTTGGAAGTCACCAGGGTCAAGGGTAAAGGCGAGGGAACAGGCAGAGTAAGGCAGGTCCGCCGTCACGTCCAGCCACGGGTACCCTGCGCCTTTTAGATCAAAGAAGTCACGAACGATGAGGACCTGGGTAGCGCTGAGCGGGTACGGCCCGGAGTCGGCAATGCCCAGGCGGGCCTCAGCATTGAGCACGAAGAGATACTCCTCCAGCGCGGCAACAAACTGTCCGAGCCGGCGTCTGATCTCCGTGTCCACCGGAATCAGCGCGCGGTAGAGTTGGTGCACGATCGCCACGGGCAAGAACAGATTGGTCGAGCCGGCGTCGCTATTATCCAGATGTCCATCGCCACGATGCGCAAAGGCGAGCCGGCGCCAACAATCAAGCAGCGTGGCAATCTCATTGGCCTGAGCGTCTGCGTCTAATTCCTCCAGGTCGAGCAGGATCTCGCGACCGATGAGAAAGTGGTACCCCAGCATCCAGATGGTCAACGGAGAGACCATGGTGCCGAGCCGCTTGCCGCGTCGGGCAATCTCTTCAGGCGTGGTGCGCATGAGGATACGGCGCACCGCATCGGAACACGTCAGGAAGTGATGGGTGGCCGCCAGAGTGAACGACTGATTGACGGGAAACCGCCCGGGCGCAAGCCCAGACGGACGGGTCATTTCCGCGCGGAACTTTTCTCCCATGCTGTGGATCAGTTGATTGATTTTCTGATCGATCCTCATCATACGTTACACTACCGTAGTCGTTGCAATCTTCGTTCAGCTATGGTCGCATGGTCAAGGCGTGATGGGAATACCTCCCGTCTCCTTTTTGTCCCACCGAAAAATATGACTTCCCGCAGTGCCGCTGTGTTTATCGTGCTGGTCTTGCTGGCGGTTCCGTTGGCGACCCATGCCCAAGACATCAGCCCCGACGTCCATCCTGCGCCCTTGATTCGTCTCACCGGTGTACTGGAGGAGGTCGAGAGACCACGGATCGCGAAATTCCCCGTGCTCAACGTGTGGCTAGGAGACAAGCCATGGGTCTTTCGCGTTGCCCGGGTCGAGCCTGTCATTCCTGCCTATCATGCCGAAGAGCGGTTGCGCGAGGTGTCCTCTCTGGGATTGCGCTTTCTCGCCGAAGACGAGGTGCTCACCGCCTTACAGCGCCCAGAAATGCACGATCGGTCGATTGTCATCGAGGGCTGGCTACGTCCGGGTGCCGGTGTGCTGCGGGTACGGACCGTGCGAGTCGCGGATGACTCCCCGGACAAACCGTAGGATCTCGCAAAGGTGGCCGGTTGAGTATGGTGCTGCTATAACAGATCTGCAAAGAGATTTGCCGTAAGAGGGAACGCCATGCAAATGAAGAAAGTGCGGTTGGACGAAAAAGAACGCAGGCTGCTGCGCACCCTGGCGCGCGGCGGCGTCATGAGCCCGAGCCGCGTGTCGGCTGAGACGTTGATCTTACCAGGCGAGACGCTCAAGCTGCTCAAGGGCCTGGCCGACGTCGGGCTGGTGTTATTGCGCGACGACCCTGATAGCATCGACGGCCAGTTGGTCGTGCTCACAGCTCAGGCGCGTGATTTCTTGGCGCTAGAAACGTAACACCTGACACTCGCACCCCTGAGCGTTATACGTGACACGTCCCTGTCCGCGGGAGAAAATTACCCATGTCAGCATTCTCCGACGCAGACACTGCCCAGACCTCTCAGGCGCAAACCCCACGAGGACCGAGCGGCTGGACAGTGCTACTCGTTCTGCTGCTTTTGGTCCTCGCCGTTTTCCTGGTATTCCCCAGCGAAAGCTTTTCTTCGCACCCCTGGGTGCTGGCGCTGCAGACGCAACTCCGCACCGGGGTTACATGGATTGGGCCGTACGGCATCGTCATGCTGATCGGTGGGATCGTCGGGCTGGCTGAGATCTCGTCTACTTTTCCCAACTACCCGCGCGAGGCGCTGCTCACCCGTTGGGCGCAGATCCTCATCCTGGTTAACGCCCTTGCCGCGGCATTGGCTTTCTGGATTGCGCGGATCTATGTTTCACCAGAGAACCTGGGTTTACTCATCGTCGGGGTCGGGGTCGGCTTCCAGGCGCTCATCCGCACGCGCTTCACACTCGCCAAGCAGATTGGCGGTTCGGGCGGCGATGTAGAACTCAACCTGGGCTGGCTGTACGACCAGTTTCAGCGCTTGTGTAAAACCCAGATCGACCTGGAGCTGATGCAGGGTCGTCGGACGGCGGTAACACGGCTGCTTGAGCGCTATCCTACGTTAGCCGACCTCTACAGCCTTGCTACCTACACCGTGGCAGCGCGAGCCACGCTCACGCCGCAGGAACGAGAGGAGCGGCTGGCGGCGTTGGAGAAACTGTTCGACTCGAAAGCGCCGGCTCACTTCACCCGAGCCCAAATGGCGCTGAACATCCTGGAAAATGGCGGGCAGGCGTATGTAGACCTGTTGCTCACTCCGCCGGGAGCTGGCGCGCCTGCCGCGCCCACGCCGGCAAGCGTCGCCAAGCAACTGATCGACAAATACTCGCTTGCAGATCTCGTCACCATGACAAAGCGCATGACGGACTCACCCGAGGTACACACCTGGGTGGAGCAAGCTGCGGAGCCGACGGCTGACATGACGGAGACCCAGCGGAAGGCAGCGATCGCGCAACTCCTCGTGCAGCGCGCTGGTGCGGAAGCGGTGCAGAAAGAGCTGGAGAAACAGCCTTGAGCGAGCCCCAGGCCCTGCGCGTCCTTGCCATCACCAGCCGTCCGCTGGTCACTGTGGAGACCGAGCGGCGGAACGGGCAGTTAGTCTTCGTCCGCCACCCGATCCCGCTCAAGCCGGTATGGCATGTGCGGCAGGAACTGGAGCGCGCACTCAAAGATGCAGGCGGCTCGGTGGCGGTGCGGTACCTGGCCCGTGCGACGACTGCGGCCGTGCAAACTGCGCTGTTGGACTCCTATGATGTCGTCCACTTCGTCGGGCATGGTGCAGAGGATGGCCGCCTGCTGCTTGAGCAGGAGAACGCTGTCGCCGATCTGCTCTCGTTCGAACGGGCAGCACAGATGTTGCGCGGCAGCCAGGCGCGGCTAGTGGTGATTTCTGCCTGTCATTCGGGGAAGGCTGCCCAGGCGTTGCGCCAGGCTGGAATCGTCAACGTCGTGGCGGTAGATGAGCAGTTTCCCATCGCCGACCGCGCCGCGGCTCTGTTCAATCAACTGTTCTACGGCGCGCTGGTGCGTGGTTGGACGCTCGCGGAGGCTTTCCAGCAAGGCGTTGATGCGGTGCGGGCGGATAATGAGGTGGGTGACCACCGACCACCCCTGGACGAACAGACCGGCGCTGAGTTGCCGCTGTGGTCGTCGCGCTTTTGCCCATTCTTTGGCGATGACCGTCCACTTGTTGCCGGCGCAGGACGCGGTCAGTATGAGGAACTCGACGCTTGGACAGTTCCTACCAATTTGCCTCACAACCCAGAGATCGTCGGACGCGAAGCGTTGATGGTTGACACTATCAAAGCGCTTGCTGACGCACGGCTGGTGACCCTTACCGGACCAGGCGGCATCGGCAAGACGACGGTAGCAGAAGAAGTTGCACGCTGGCACGCCGAGCGCGAGCTGTTTCGTGATGGCGTATTTTTTGTTCCCTTAGAAGGAATTAGAGATGCCGTCCGGTTAGCTGAAACATTGGCCAGGGCACTGAACGTGACACCGGAGCCGACGAATCCTGTCGGCTCCGTGCAAGCGGCACTGGCACATCGGGAAATCTTGCTGCTACTCGATAATGCGGAAACTCTCCTCGATGATCCGCTCAAAGATGCATCCTCAGCCGTCGGCGTGTTAGGAACGTTGTTGGAAGCTGCGTCCGGTCTCAAACTGCTAGTGACCTCGCGTGAAGCGTTAAGGCTGTGCCGTTGGGAGCAACACCTGACGATTGACGAAATGGAGCCGGGAGAAGCAGAATGTTGGAAGACGAAGGCAGCTATGGCGTGCCTGAACGGTTACGCAGCCTGCGAGCCTCACTGGATCTCTCGTATCAGCGGCTTTCGGGTCGTGCTCGTGTTGTGTTTTGCTACCTCGGCGTGCTGCCGGGTGGAGCGAGCGAGCGAATACTGGCTGCTCTAGTTGGGAAACGGTTTGAACCGCCGGCACAAGAACTGGTGGCGCGAAATCTCGCTCGCTGGCAGGCCGGTCGCTACACGATGCTGGCTCCCATCCGTGCCTATGCTGTAGCTACGCGCCCGTCGCAGCGGCTGGCGAGAGCACGGCTTCACACTGCCGGGGTCTACGCGGCATTTGCCAGGGCGATGGACGATTTGCTCAAGCCGCTCTCGCGGCGAAAAATCGCCGAACAAGGGGAAGGGCAGACGCTCAACAACCTGGGTCAATTGTACGAAGCCCAAGGGAAGCTAGACGAAGCTCTGAGGGTGTACCAGCAAAGCCTGGCGCTCCTGCGTGAAACTGAAGACCATTCCACTGTGTCCACGGTTTCCCAGTGGGTAGAGCAGCTCCAGCAACGCTTGGAGTGATACCAAATCGCTATTCAATTGTGCCATTGACCGTCTGCCCTTCGACTCCGCTTACGCTACGCTCAGGGTGAACGGGATCAAGAAAACCGTTCGTGCTGAGCCCAGTCGAAGCACGAACGCGCAATGGTTCATTTGCATCAAGATTTGCTATGAGGCGGTTTCCGAGCACATATTGCAACTGCCCGCCGGATTGTTTTCTGCGTCCTGAAAGGCCTCAAACGCTGGCGAGATTCTTCGCTGCGCCCAGAATGACAGCATAGGGTGAAGGTGAGAGCCTGGCCGGCTGTGATGCTGCCCTACGCCCCCTCACCCTGGCCCTCTCCCACGAGGGGAGAGGGAAAAGGCAACCCTCACAACCGCAGCGGCCACGACAACAACGGCCGCTCGGACACCGGCCGGGGGAAGCGATCGCCGCAGGCGTACTCCAACGATCGCGGGATCACCACTCGAGTTGAGCGCGGGGCGATGAATCTCAGGGTAACCTCCTTGGCCGACGACGCTTGTCGGTAACTACAATTCAGACTACATTAAACAGAGATGTACCGGCTGATCTTTACTCCTGCGGCTCTCCGCCAATACAAAGGACTCTCGGCCCGGACGCGGGCTCTCCTGAAGCAAACGATACACGAACGGCTTGTGCAGGAAGATCCCACCCAAGAGGACCGGAACCGTTTTCGGCTCCGGCGAGCATCGGCCTATGCTGACTTTGAACTGCGGGTGCAGCAGTGGCGCGTGTTCTACCGCGTCCAGGAGTTGGTTGTGACTGTCGAGTTGATCGGTCGAAAAGAAGGGAACCGCCTGCTGATCGAAGGAAAGGAATTTGCGCTATGAAGATCGAGAGTCTACGCGAGGTCAAAGCCAAGCTGAGTCAGATTGTCAACGAACTCCCAGACTGCCACTCAGTGGTCATCACCAAAAACGGGCGTCCTTGTGCCGTACTCTTACCCGTTACGGAAGACACCGATCTCGAAAGTTTTTTGCTCGCACACAACCCGGAGTTTTGGAAGCTCTTTGACCAAGCACATGCCGAGGGAGAGGAAAAAGGGTTCACCAAGTTTGAAGACTTGCCCGATTGATGGAGCCATTCCCGCCGTCCACCTCATCACCCTGAACCCTCCTTTCCCCACAGGGAGGAAGGAACACATCACAGTCTGAGCGGCCACGACAACAACGGCCGCTCGGATACTGGCCGGGGGAAACGGTCGCCACAGGCGTACTCCAGCGAACGCAGGATCACCGCTCGGGTCGAACGCGGATCGATGACGTCATCGACGTGGAAATGTCCGGCTGCGCCCCAGGGCGCGGTGTCGAAGTCCGGACTCTCGGCCAGAATGCGCTCGCGCTCGGCGTCAGGATCGGCGGCGGCGGCGATACGCTTGCCGTGGACTACATTGACGCCGACTCGTGGGTCCATGAAGGAAATATCCGCGCCCGGCCAGGCGTAGATAAAGTCGTTGTTACAGCCGGTGCCGGCCATGCTGAAAAAGGCCATGCCGTATGCCTTGCGGATAACGATGGTAATTTTCGGCACGGTAGCCAGGGATAGCGCCTGAAACCAGCGCAGAATCTTGGTGATGATGCCCGCGCGCTCGGCATCCTTGCCGACGAAGAAGCCGGGCACGTCCTGCAAAAAGATCAGCGGGATGTTGAACGCCTCGCATAGGCAGGTGAAGTGCGTGGCCTTGTCGCAACCGGCGGCGTCGATCGATCCGGCAAAGAAATATGGGTTGCTGGCGATGAAGCCGACCGATCGTCCGCCTACACGCCCCAGCGCGGTAATCAACGACGGGCCGTACTGCGGACGCAGTTCGAAGAACTCGCCGTCGTCGGTCAAGCGCGGGATCAGGTGCCGCATATCGTAGCCACGGTTACGGCGCTTGGGTACTAAGGTCGGCAGTTTCTCGTCCAAGGCGTCGAAGTTTTCGTCCCACGCCGACCGCGCCGGCACCGATTCGGCGTTCTGCGGCATGAACGACAGCCAGCGGCGGATTTGCGCGAAGGCGTCTCGTTCATCCGCGGCGATCACGTCGAGCTGCCCGGTGAGTTGGGCATGCATATCAACCCCGCCCAGTTCCTCGAAATCGACCTGCTCGCCGGTGGCAACCTCGATCACCCGTGGTGAGGAGACGGCCATGCACGAGCCGCGCATCTGCACCACGAAGTCCGACACCGCCGCGTACCACGACGAACCGCCAAACGACTCGCCGAGAATGGCGGTAATCATCGGCACCGTGCGGTTGCGCTGCACCAGATCCAATGCAACGGAGAAGCGTGGCAGCCCACGCGAGGTCATGATGTCCGGGAGGCGCGCGCCACCGCACTCGCCGAGGAAGATGAAAGGAAAGCCGTGCTTGTAGCACATGTGCTCGATGCGATGCACTTTTTTCCCGCCCACATACGAAGAACTGGCATGAAAGACCGTTACGTCATCAGCTCCCACACCAACTTTTCGACCCATGACCGTGCCCAGGCCGACGATCTTGCCATCCCCCGGCGTGCGGTCGGCGACCTCGTCGCGCTCGGAGTGGGCTAAGGCGCCGAACTCGACGAAACTCCCAGGATCGAGCAGCGCCAGGATACGCTCACGTGCGGTCATGCGGCCACGGCTATGCTGGGCCGCAATTTTGTCCGGCCCGCCCATGTTCGTGATCGCCTGCTCTTTACGGCGCAACAGTTCTTGGATGTCCTTGTCGTCGGTCATTAATGACTCCCTGTCAAGCAAGTATTCAGTCGTCAGCTATCAGCGGTTAGCCCAAAAGGCAACCTGAAGCAGGAGAATCTCAATCGGCGCGAGCTTGTTTCTCTTTGCCCTGTTTCTGTCACAGGCGGCTAGTGTATAATTACTTGCTTCACGAGGTGCATAATGCTCGCTACAACATACCCTCATATCGAGGTGCCCTCCGATGGGGTCCCCTGCCTCGCTGGCACACGGCTCAAAGTGATTGAGGTGGTGCTCGATCACCTGGCCCACCACTGGGATGGAGACGAAATCCAGCGCCAACATCCTCATCTTACCCTAGGCCAGATCTACAGTGCGTTGGCGTACTACTATGACCATCAGGCCGAAATGGACCAGGTCATCGAGGAGCAACTGCGCGAGGTTGCTGCACTCAAGGCACGTCTAGGCGAGTCCCCCCTGCGCAGAAAACTGCAAGCACGGGATTTGCGGCCTTGAGTCTCAAGTTCTACCTGGATCATCACGTCCCTGCCGCTATTACGGATGGGCTCCGACGGCGCGGCGTCGATGTGCTCACCGCGTATGAAGATGGGACTGCTGAGCTGGACGATCCTGACCTACTGAGCAGAACGACCCAGTTAGGCCGCGTGCTCTTTAGCCAAGATAGGGATCTGCTGGTACTCGCAGATCAATGGCTGCAAGCGGGCCGCACCTTCGGCGGACTGGTCTACGCGCACCAACTTAGCGTGACCATTGGTGAGGCAGTGCGCGACCTCATCCTGATCGCTCAGGTGCTCGAACCTGAAGACATGCAGAACCATGTGGAGTTTATTCCTCTCTAATCTCCCCCCAGCTCCTCCATCAGCGCCCTGGCTTCTTGCAAATCCACGGTATCAAACCCTTCGGTGAACCAGCCGTAGATCTCCGCCAGCATCTTCCGAGCTTGTTTCCTCTTGCCCTGGCTCTGCCACCACCGGCTCAGGCTCATCACCGCCCGCAGCTCCAGCAGCTTTGCCTGCTGCTTGCGCGCAATCTCGATGGCCTGGTGAAAACACGCCTCCGGAGAAGACAGAGCGAAGGGGAGAGTGGGGGAATGGGCGACTTTTTTTTCTCCCTTTCTCCCTGTCTTCCGCTCGCCCATTCGGAGTGATAGCTCCCCAACAAGCCGATACAGCTCCGCCTCGTAGTACCGCTCCCCAGTCTTGTCCACATGGCTCAGCGCCTCGGCCAGCAGAGAGAGTCCTTCTTCGGCCCGTCCCACTTCCCCATACGCCTCAGCCAGCACGCCAAGAGCCTGCGACCGTGTTGCCTCTGTCCCCGTGGCCTGAAAGGCGGTCAGGCCCTGACGCATCAGGGCAATGCCTTCCTCTCCGTGTCCCTGTCGTGCCAGGGCTTCGCCCCGCTGGCTCGTTCCCAGGGCCAGGTTGAACGCAAATCCATGCGCCGTACACAGGGCGATGCATTGCTCTGCGCGCTCCTGGGCTGTCTGTCCTTCTTTGCGGCTGAGATGGAACGCGGCGGCAAGGTTAAGGGCATCCGCCAGGGCAAAAGGATGAGCAAGCTCTTGGGCGAGGCTGAGCGCTTCGTGGCTCCTCTGCAAGGCCTGGTCGGGATAGCCAAGCGCCCCCAGGCTCCTCTAGCGGCATAGGACAGGAAGCGCACTGCCAGGTCCTTTCCGACCCGAGAAGGGTGCTCCTGAGCGTGGTACAGGGTCAGACCGTGCTCGAAGTGCTCTTGGGCCGGGGCAAACTCTCCCAAAAAGAACAAAGTCCACCCCATCGTCAGGTGGGCCGTCAGCAGGGAGTCCGGGGTCTGTACACGCTGGGCGAGCGTCAGCAGCTGCTCCGCCAACTCACGGGCCGTGTGGTACTCCGCCCGTATCAAAAAAAACACCCAGAGTCCCAGCTGTACGGGAAAGAGCTGCGGGGACTCCTCGACCTGCTGGCACAACGCTCGGGCCCGGGCGTAGACCCGCTCGACTTCGGGAGCCCCGTGGCCTGAGGTAGCCCGCAACGACTCACCGAGCCTCACTTGCAGCGTGAGTTCATGCTGGGTGCGCTCGGGGGTATCCGGCAGGGTCTTGAGTAGTTCCAATCCCCTCGTG
>JBGPOI010000019.1:0-22033 GCA_041487975.1 Binatia bacterium
TCCCGATACTCGTAGGCCTTGAGCACCTGGTCAATCACCGGACGCTGGGGATCTCCGAAGAGGTCGAACATCGTCAGTTGCACTTGGCTTTCTTTTTTCCGATGCCCGGTCAGCGTCTCGATGATGCCCTTGGTAGACAGCCGCTCATGGACGAAGAGCGGCAACGTGGGAACGTCAAAGGATAGCCGCTCCGCTTTGCCTGCCCAGTCAAGGAAGGGTTTCCCGAGCCGCTTGAGCTGGTCCACTGCATCCTTGAGACTACCGACTGTGGCGATGATCTGGCCATCACCACGCTTAAATTCTTGGGGTTTGTCGAAAGCGTGTGGGGGAGGCAGGGCAGCGGCCTTCTCGATGAGTCCTACAAGCCACTCTCCGAGTTCGCGGGCTGGGTTCTGGCCGTCCCAGGAAAGCGCCGGCGAGAGCGACGAATCATAGCGATAGGTGACAGGTGGCTTCTTTTTCTTGAACTGGGGCTGCGTGCCCACATCAGGCCGCAGCGGGCTTTCCGCCTCTGGATGCCGGTAGGCCTGCGCCTCTTGAAGAGCGGCAGCCTGAGCGTTGCGTCGTCTCGCCACTGTTCCCCCTCCTTCTGAAGCCCGGTCGTGCAAGCCATTCTCTTCAAGAGAGAGATGAAACGTATCGTATGCCGCTCAATGCTATTGTTACTTTTCCCAGACTCGCTCAACCGGAGACGGAAGCCCAACACGCATAAAGAACCGGGCAAAAGCCTGTGAGAGATGTTCACGGTATGGCGGCAATAATCGTAATCGAGACTGTCCCCGACTCTGAAGGAGGGACTCAAGAAAAGCGCGCGGAATAGTGAAGATGTAGCGAAAATCGACAACTCTATGTTCTATACTGAGAGAATCTGTTTTCCCCGCATTCAGGATAGTCAGGTTCCACACGAAACCTTCCTGGATGTCGTCGCAATGTCTACGCCAGGCCTTCGGCGTCGGAGTTTGATTCTTTCTCTGCATCTCAGCTTCCCAAGCCTCCTTATAGTCGGCCAGAGAAAGGTGAGGACATAGGACCACGTTCTGGATTTTCTCGTTTGCAAGGTCACATGCTTGTGTCATCACCACAGTGTCCGCCTCGATAGCGTTAGCCATTTTTTGCAGACGCTCGATGTCGTTTTCTCCATTTAATGAGGTTGCCTCAGTTTGCCAGGAGAGTAACGGGCAGTTTGATATGAGGTCACCTTGCATCATTGCTGCTGTTGCAGCAACTTCTTCATACCAGGCGTTACTCATCTTCTACTCTTTCAAGCGTGCGTCGGTCTATTGTAACTTGAGGTTTCCACCGTGGGAGCTTGCCTGCTCGAAGCTCAATTGGCTTGGAAAAAAGAACCTTCCAATTGTAAGAGGGCGCAAACACTCCGCGCCATGCAGTTGCATCGGGCTCAGACTGTTCCTGTGCGTCTGACCAAACGATTTTTGCAACAATCTCGGATGGGTTCTCTAGCTCTCCGTTACGGGGCGAGTAAACAACCCATGCTTGAGGAGGTCTCTTGTACGTCATAGATGGGCTTGGAAAATCGGGCGATGCTCCTGTTATTCCAGTGCCCGCAGTCGCACCAGTAAGCCCGAGAGGATAGAAGCTCGGCATCGAGCGCGTTTTCATGCGACTCGATGCCTCGGAGGGGTAGTTCGTGACCGTTGTCGTCATACTTTTCTTCCCCAAATTGTTCTTTGTATCTCGGCTCCAGTGAAGTCAGTAAACCCCCGGACAATCCATTCATGAGCGAGGTCAAACCAATTTTTCATAGTATCAAGTGATAGGTCGGCTCCTATCCCTCTTGCAGTAATTTCAAACCGAAATACGCGGCGGTTATCACTCACGCGGCGAGCGCTCTGAATATCCAGGTGCAAACGGCCTGCATTGTTGGGGAGAGAGAAGGTCATGCGCCAGTGAACGGCAAAAGGGTTGGGAAGGAAACGGTCCTTTCTTATCCCCCAAGAAAAGTCTGGGAAGACCTTGCTAACTTCCTCTATCGTTTGCCACCCTGCACCTTCGTGGATGATGTTGACATACGTCATTTCATACTGTCGCGGAATAAGAAGCCCAAGCTCATTCTCACTGAGGAAGTTCTGAAACGTAGAGAAATGGTCCTGAAACATCTGAAAGACAACGCGATACCGTGGGTATTCGTCCGTGGGGTTGAGTTTCCTCCAGTTGTGAAGAAACCGGTCGCGTTGGACTTGAATAATTCTTCCGTCATCGTGCTTGAACCAAATACGAGGAAGAAGCATCTCGGAGACAGCTAACCCTTGTGCAACGGTTTGGTCGGGTCCTTCAATCACAGGCAGAAGAGGGGCAACTTCCTCGCAGCGTGGATACTCCTGTTTGAATTTCTCCCAAAGGAGCCCAAAATGTGGGAGGAGAAAACCAACGATGGGCTCAAAGAGAATACCGCAAACCACCTCATCAACAGGTGGGTTGCCATACTCAGGAAGGAGCTGCGAACTCGTGTTTTTCACATGCGCTGCCTTTAGTTAAAGCTCTCGACCAGAACGCGGGTTTCTTTATTTTGATCGGACTATATCCCGAAGCAACCAGCTTAGCCAGATCTCCCAGGGGCGCATTCGTGACACCGTCAAATCGTGAGGACCATTTTGCCTCTTCCGCCTGTTTTCTGCCAGCCTGCTGGCCGGCTCGGGTTGACTTTACCCGGGGGTTCTGATTTGCAGGATACTCTTGCGAAGGAGGACTCCGTGGACAACGGTAAGATTTGGATGGACGGCACGTTGGTGCCCTGGAACGAGGCCAAGGTACATGTCCTCACCCATACCTTGCACTATGGCGTTGGCGTGTTCGAGGGAATCCGCTGCTATGCCGGTGAGGATGGTCGCTCCGCCATTTTCCGGCTAGTCGAGCACAGCGACCGCCTGTTCGATTCGGCTCATATTCTCGGCTTGAAAATCCCTTTCTCCCCCGAACAGGTGAAGCAGGCGTGCCTCGATACCGTGCGCGCCAACCAGCTCAAGGAGTGTTATATCCGACCGATCGTTTTCATCGGCGAAGGCGAGCGCGGTCTGCATGCCCGCTCGAACCCCATCCGAGTCGCGATCGCCGCCTGGCCCTGGGGCGCGTACCTCGGTGAAGAGGGTCTGAAAAAAGGCATCCGGGTGAAGACCTCTTCCTTCCAACGTTTCCACGTCAATACCCTCATGACCAAAGCCAAAGCCGTGGGCACCTATCTTAACTCGATCCTTGCCGGCAAGGAGGTGTGGGACCTAGGCTATGACGAAGCGCTGCTGCTCGACACCGATGGCTATGTGGCTGAAGGTCCAGGTGAGAATATCTTCATTGTACGCCGAGGCAAGGTGAAGACCCCTCCTCTCTCTTCCTCGATTCTGCCCGGCATTACCCGTGACTCGGTCATCACCTTGCTGCGTGACCTGGGCTACCCGTTAGAAGAAGAGCGCCTCACCCGCGACGAGGTTTATCTTGCCGATGAGGTATTCTTTACTGGTACTGCCGCCGAGGTCACACCGATCCGCGAAGTGGATGACCGTCACATCCGCGGTGTCGTGCCCGGCGAAGTGACTCGCGCCTTGCAAGATCGCTTCTTCGCCATTACCAAGGGCAAGGACCGGAAGTATAGTCACTGGCTCACCTATCTCTGAGAATGATGAATGATGAACGCGGAACGCTGAATGGGAAATCCTGAATTTGTTTCTTAATTCTGCATTCTACATTCTACATTTCTGCTAATGCCTTCTCTTCGCCACCTCTGGTTCGATAATCGCCATCTGCTCGGAGATGCGGCCGGGCAGGCCCTGTTGGCCGCCCTGGAAGCTCTGGGTTCTCGCCCCCGCGAGACGATTCTGAACACCGGGGACCGTCTTGCCGCCCTCTCGCTCACTCTGGCGCAAGCGTTTTGTCGCGCGGCCCCCGCTGCCTGGCAAGCGTTTGGGGCGCAAGGATTTTCACGTTGGGTGAGGATCGGCGAGCGCCTCGCTGCCGAAGAGCCGTCCTCTCGCGATGGTGCGGCCGCGTATTTCGCCGTTGATCCGCACGCCTTGGCTCGTCTGGGATTAGCCCTCGCAGAGGAATGGGCGGGTATTGGTCGCGATACGCTCAGGGTCTCGCGCCGCCTGGGCACGCAATTCTTGCAAACCTCCGCGCCGCTGCTGGCCGCGTTGCCCGCGCCGCTGCCGCAGCGATTGCGCGCCTGGGCGACTCACGGCAGCGCCCTGCTCGGCGCCAAAGGTTGGAAAGGCGAGTTCCTGGCCGTGGCCTACTTCGAGGCCGCTGCCGTGGCGTTGCCCGTGCTCACTGGCGAGGAGATGGCGGAATGGGCGCAACTGGGACTGCTCGTGCAAGACTCCGGTCCGTGGACGTTCTATGCCAAACTGCCTGTGGGGTTCGCTGCACTGACGGTGACGGAACGCTTGTCGCTTTTACGCGATTGCCAGGCAGCGGCCGCGCTCTCAGCCAAAGCGGCGGCGGAGAGCTTTTTTTGCCTCCCCCCCGTCCTGGCCGCGCAGCCGGCAGAGATGCGTGCCTTCCTCCTCGCGGTATTGACGCCCGTGCTACGCTCTGACCCTGCTGCCGTGCCCCCTCTCGTTCCTTTGCTTGCGCCTCTCCTCAAAGCAACCGGCTTGGCACACCGGCCAGTCCTGCGTGAGCAAGTGATCGCCCTAGCGCAAGAATTTCCCGTGGGAGTTTCTCCTCTGCTGCGCTCTTTGCCCCGTGCTGGCGAAGAAACCGACGAGCAAGGACTCACGAGTTGGCTGACTAAGGGGGTGGCGATCGCCCGCGACAATCCTGCCGCCGGGGTGGCGTTCTTCGCCCTGGAGTCGCGCACCAGCGAAAAAGTGCTCCGCCAGGCTTCGCCAGGAGTGGACTTGGAAGAGGTGCAAGAACTGCTGCGCAAGTACATTCACATGCTCTCCGGCACTACGGTGGGGATTCGCCGACAGGAAGCGTTTTCTTACCCGCCGCCTTTAGAGGACTTCCCCACTTACCGCGATGACCTGCCTTTGCCTGCGCGGGTGGATCTGTTTTCCACTTATGAAGAAAATTTCCGGCTGTTCCGGGTCCTCGCCGTACAACAGGCAGGCCGGCGTGAGTTCGGCACCTACGACTTTTCCCTCAGCGCGCTGTGGCCGCGTCTCCCCGTGGCCCTGCGTCAGTTGCTGGGCGAGGAGGAAGCTGCCGCAGGTGGGCTTGGGGATTATTTTCGTCGCTTCCCGCATCCCGCCGTCGTTGAGGCCTTGTTTCTCTTGCTCGAAACACAGCGAGTGAGTAATAGTATCGGCAACGCTTATCGCGGCCTGCGCGACGACCTGTGTTGGGCTGACTCTCTGACCCTTCCTTCACTGCTCCCGGACTTTCTGGTCTCGCTCACGTCCGGGATGGTGTGGTTGTCTCACCAGCACTCCACGGTGCAGGACTCGGCTCTCTTGGCCGGGGAGACCTACCTGCAATTGCTCTCTTCCCTCGCGGCCGCACGGCAAACCCGTGACCCTGCGTCGTTCGGCTCAATCGTGTTCGATAAAGTGACCGGCGACGCGCTCATCGACCCGGAGATGGATGACAGCCCGCCTCCGCCAGACGCGCCAGAGTTACCACAGTTAGAACTGGACTCCGAGGCGGACGATCGTGAAGGCGGCACCCCCTTATCACCTGAAGAGTTGAAAGCGCTGCTCGAAGCTGGAGTGGACCTGCAAATCCGCCAGGGCAAGCAAGATACCATCACTCCGCAAGGGTTGTATGTCAGTGACCTCATCGGCAAGATGCCGAGCAACGGCGAACGCGAGCACGTCACGCTAGAGGATGGCCTCACCGTCAGCAATGGGCAACGGCGGCGTGAGCGCGAAGAAGGCCTGACGTTTTTCTATGACGAGTGGGATTACCAGATCGCCGACTATCGTTCGCGCTGGTGTCGGTTGCGCGAGATTGTTCTCTCAGGCGACGCGGGTGAGTATTTCGCCCAAACGCTTAATGACTATGCCACCCTCAGACCGGCGGTGAAGCACGAGTTTCAGCGGATTCGCCCGGAGCAATACCGGATCGTGCGCGGTCTAGAAGACGGCGAAGAATTCGACCTCAACGCCGTGGTGACGGCAGCCAGTGACCTGCGCGCTCGCGTTTCCCCTTCAGTGAAGCTTTACACCACCCGGCGGCAGACCGAGCGCGACGTGGCCGCTCTGTTCCTGCTGGATATGAGCGCCTCAACCGACGAGCCGATCGTGCCGGTCGCGCGGCAGTATACGGAGGAAGAGCAGGACGACTGGCTGGCGATGTGGAAAAAACGGCCGACCACCGCTCAGCCGACGCCGCGCCGCATCATCGATGTCACCAAGGAAGCCCTCGTGCTGATGGCTGAGGCCCTAGAGGAGATCGGCGATTCCTACGCCATCTACGGCTTCTCCGGCCAGGGCAAGGACAATGTCGAGTTCTATCACATCAAATCGTTTGCCGAGATTTTGTCACCGACAGTTAAGGGCCGCCTCGGCGCCATTACCCCCAAACGCTCGACACGGATGGGCGCCGCCTTGCGTCACTCGCTGGGGAAATTGAAGGACCTCGCCTGTCGCGTGAAACTGCTGGTGCTGTTGAGCGATGGATTCCCCCAAGACATGGATTACGGCACCGACCGGCGCTCGATTACCTATGGCATTCGCGACACCATGATGGCGCTGCGCGAAGCCGACCGTGCGGGCATACTGACGTTCTGCCTCACCGTGGACAAGGCGGGCCATGACTACCTGCGCGAAATGTGCGAGCCTTCTCGCTATCTCGTACTCGAAGATGTCGCTTCCTTGCCAACCGAACTGCCGAAGGTGTATCAGCGTTACATCCGACCACGAGGACTCTAGAGTCTCGAAGTCTAGCCTCTAGAGTCAGGCTGAAGCATGTACGAGCGCAAGGACGCTTTTTATCACAAAGCCAAGCGGGAGGGGTATCGCTCACGTTCCGCCTACAAGTTGCTCGAACTGAACCGTGAGTTTCATGTCCTGAGACCAGGGAACCGCGTGATTGACCTGGGCTCGTGGCCTGGCGGATGGGTACAGGTCGCGGCTGAACTGGTCGGCAATGCAGGCAAGGTCATCGGTCTCGATTTGGTTGCGCTTGACCCGTTGCCTCAGGCCAATGTCATCCTGCTGCAAGGGGATGCCACCGAGCCAGCGCAGCAGGAAAAGCTGCGCGTCTTGCTGCGCGGTCCGGCTGATGTGGTACTCTCGGATATGGCACCCAAGCTCAGTGGGATTAAGGAAGTTGATGAAGCCAGGGCAATGGACCTGTGCCGCGCGGCTCTGGCCTGTGCGGCGGCGCTCTTACGGCCAGGTGGAATGTTCTTGCTGAAGGTTTTTATGGGACCGGAGCACAAAAAATTTCTCGCCGAGTTGCGCGCTGCCTTCACCACGGTGAAGACCACTCGTCCTGCGGCCACGCGCAAGGGTTCGGCTGAGACTTACGTCTTTGCCGCAGGTCTGAAATAATCGTGCAGGTCGTTCACGTAGCGAAAGTTTTCTTCTCCGCACAAAAAGACAGGACCGCCTGCCGGCGGTTGCTTACCCCCAGCTTGGCGAAGACCCGGGTGAGGTGGTTCTTGACGGTCTTCTGGCTGATGTAGAGACGAGCGCTGATCTCCTTGTTGTTCATCCCCTGCGAGACTAAGGAGAGAATGTGCAATTCTTGCCGGCTTAATTGCCCCAGGTTCTCCGTCGCCTTCCCTCCCTGGTCGAGGAAGGTGCGAAATGCTTGTGGGGGGAGGTGCGGGTCCACCCAGACTCCGCCCGCCTGAATGGTGGCAATCGCGTTCAAGAGATCGGCAATAGACGCGCCTTTCAAAAGATATCCGTGCGCCCCGCCGACCGCCGCCTCAAGTGCGACTTTCTCCTCCGCATAGCCACTGACAATGAGAATGCGCGTGGCGGAGCTGCGCTGCGCTACTTCCTTACAAAAGGTGGACAAGCGGACCACCCCGGGCATGTTGTAGTCCAAAAGCAACAGGTCAGGGAGATGACGAGCAACTAAATCGAGGGTCTCCGCCCCATCCGCTGCTTCCCCGATGATCTCATAATCTTGCCGCTTGCGCGTGAGCACCTCCCCAAGCATCTCGCGGAACAGAGAGTGATCATCGGCAATGAGAATCCGCAATAACATCCCTCCTCACTTTGGGACCCAAAGGCACGTGAAGCATAAACCCGCTTGGATCCCGAAAACACAACAATAAAACCTTTAATTCCTTACATTGTTACCGATAAAAGGCAATGTAGGATAGGGCGGAAGATAGGGCAAACGCAGTGAAATTGCAGACGCCCGGGGCGACCTAAGGGGCTAAGAAAGGAGGGAGCAGGGAGTGAGGCCCTCAGATTTCAAGCGGCGAGTTCTGGGGAAGGAGGGGCCTGCGGAGCCCGCCGCTGTGGTGCTGACACGAGGGGCGAACTTGCAGTCTAGGGCAGGGCGCAAGCGGAGGAGCTGGGAACAAAAGTCGGCGACGCCGCGACTATGCGGCGCAGAACTGCGCGGTGTGCCGCCACTTGGCGTTGAGTCTGCTCTGCCAAGAGAAAACGGCCCGCGGCAGCCTCAAGGGCAAACGCCGCAAAGCGGGTTGGGATGACGCTTCTCTCACCAAGGGACTGCGCGACAACTCGGAGACGTTTGCCCTGCCGGCACAAGAGATACCCCTTGTAAAAGCCGGGAAGTCTGTTATCTACCCTAGCGATTTCCCTGTGAATTCTCGATTGCTTTTGTGAACACTTTACAAACTGTGCCTGGTGCTTTGCTAAAGACCGCTAGCCGCGTTCTGGTCACGGGAGGGACCGGTTTCGTCGGTTCGCATCTGCTTGAGGCTCTCTCCGCACAGGGAGTGCAACCCCGTGTCTTAGTGCGGCGAACAAGTAATGTCACCCGCCTGGTTGAACTGGGTGCGGAGCGGATTGAAGGCGGACTGGACGATCAAGCTGCACTCGCACGCGCGCTGTGCGGCGTCGATACGGTCTTTCATCTGGCCGCGGCGACACGGGCACGGTCGGAACGAGAATATTACCAGGCGAACGCCGAGGGAACGCGTGCTCTCGTCGAAGCAGTCCTTGCCGCACGACCGCGACCCCGCCGTCTGATCTATCTCAGTTCGCTGGCCGCAGCCGGTCCTGCCCACAATGGGCAGCCCATTGGTTTGAGCGATGTCCCACGGCCGATCACCGCTTACGGCCGGGGCAAACTCGCCGGAGAACAGTTCTGCTGCGACGCTGCCAGCGAACTGGAGGTCGTGGTACTGCGAGCGCCGGCGGTTTACGGTCCGCGGGATCGTGACCTGTTCCTCTGTTTTCTGCTGGCGACGCACGGTATTTTGCCGGTCCCGCGCGGGCCGGAGCGACTGCTCCAGTTTATCCACGTGAGTGATCTGGTCGAAGCGCTGCTCCGTGCGGCGGCGGTTCCCCACGCGGCTGGGATCTACCATATCGCCGAGCCTCGGTCCTATGCCTGGAGTGAGATTACTGAATGGATTGCCAAGGCGGTCGGGCGACGAGTACGGGCGGTGCGGGTGCCGCATTGGCTTGTGCAAGCGCTGGCCGCCGCAAACGAGTTTGCCGCAGGCTCTATCGGCCGGGCCACCATTTTTAATCGGGAGAAGGCGCGAGAACTGCTTGCCCCTGGCTGGTTGTGTGAAACCGAGGCGGCAAAGCGGGACCTGGGGTTCGAGGGGCGCATCCCGTTGCCTGCGGGATTGACCGGGACAGCGGCCTGGTATCGCGAGCAGGGGTGGCTGTAGAGAGTGGATACCGTCATCGCTGGCTGGAAGGAATGGGGCGTAGCCCACGTCGAATCATCTGAACGGTGTATTCTTGGTAGGAGTACTGAGGTTGTATCTGGAGAAGGGGGCAAGGGATGAATCTTCTCGAGAAGAGCGTTCGCTTCACGCGTGCTCGGGAGGCACAGGCTGCAGGGTATTATCCGTTTTTCATACCTATTGAAGCATCCGATGGCACGGAAGTCATGGTGCGGGGCGAGTCCAAGATCATGATGGGCTCGAACAATTATCTTGGATTGACGCATCATCCGAAAGTGCTCGCCGCGGCGGAAGCGGCGTTAAAGCGCTACGGCAGTGGTTGCACGGGCAGCCGCTTTCTCAGCGGTACACTGGATTTACATGAAGAACTCGAAGAACGACTAGCCCGATTCCTGGGAAAAGAGGCGGCGCTGGTGTTTAGCACTGGCTACCAAACCAACCTGGGGACGGTCGCCACCTTGATCGGCAGGGGCGACTACATCTTCATGGATAAGCTCGATCATGCGAGTCTGGTGGACAGTGGACGCCTGGCCTACGGCACGGTGTGCCGTTACCCCCACAATGATATGAAGGCGCTGGAGCGGCAGTTAGCGCAAACACCACCCGAGGCCGGCAAACTCATTGTCACCGATGGGGTCTTCTCAATGGAAGGAGACATCGCGAAGTTACCGGACATCGTGGGGCTGGCCGAAGCCTACGGCGCCGATGTGCTGGTGGACGATGCGCATGCGATCGGTGTCCTCGGCGAGCGGGGCGGTGGGACGGCGCAGCACTTCGGTCTCGAGGACAGGACCACCCTTATCGTCGCAACTTTTTCCAAGTCGCTGGCGGCGATCGGCGGCGTGGTGGTGGGACCGGAGCCGGTGATTCATTTTCTCAAGCATCACGCCCGCTCCTTGATTTTCAGTGCCAGCATGCCGCCGGCCTCGGTGGCGACGGTATTGGCATCACTAGAAGTGATCGAAGAAGAACCCGAACGACGCGAGGCGCTGTGGCGGAACACTCGCCGTATGCAGGAGGGGCTCAAGAGCCTTGGCTACGATATCGGCGACAGCGAAACCCCGGTTATCCCCATACTGATTGGCGATCTCAATATAATGGCGATCCAGTGGCGAGCCCTTTTCGAGGCGGGGGTTTTTATCAATCCCGTCATACCACCAGCGGTGCCGCAGCATTCCTGCCGGCTGAGGATCTCCATGATGGCAACTCATACGGATGAGCAAATCGACTTCGTGCTGGATCTCTTCGCGCAAGGGATAAAACAACGGGCAGCGATGTGAGCATGCGCTCCTCATTGTTGACTGCTCATTTTCAATTGCATTGGGTACGGTACTTGGCTTGTGGAAGGAGATTGTAGGGGCTTGATTCATCAAGCCCTTCTTCGGGTCCGATGAATCGGACCACGACATCACCTGACGCCAATTTGCAGCAGCCAGGGTGCCTGAGCGTGCGCGTGGCCCCCGTTCGTGGCCGGCAGGATCTGCACCGTTTTCTCACTCTCCCCTGGCGCATTTACCAAGGCAATCCTGCCTGGGTGCCGCCTTTACTCTTTGAGCTGAAAAAACTGCTTGACCCGCACAAGCATCCCTTTCACCGGCATGCGGAGGTGCAGTATTTCCTCGCGTGGCGCGGTGAGGAAGTGCTGGGACGGATCGCCGCCATCGTGAACCACCAGCACGTGCAGTTTCACGACGAAGCCACTGGATTCTTCGGCTTCTTCGAGAGCGTCGATGACGAGCGAGTCGCCGGCGAGTTACTGACCGCTGCCGAACGGTGGGTGGCTGAGCGCGGCATGCAACGGATGTGCGGGCCGATGAATTTTTCCACGAACGAAGAGTGCGGGCTTCTGGTGGACGGGTTCCAATACCCCCCGGCGGTGATGATGCCGTACAATCCGCCGTACGCTGCCCGGCTCATCGAGGCCGCAGGATACGGCAAAGCCAAGGACTTGCTGGCGTACTTGCTGGATGACACCACCCCACCGGCACGCCTGGTGCGCGGAGTTGGGCGTCTCCAGCAGCTGCAAAACATCACCATCCGGCCGATCAACTTGCGGCGCTTCCGACAGGAGGTGGAACTCCTCCTTGCCGTCTACAACAGCGCTTGGGAACGCAACTGGGGCTTTGTCCCCATGACCAAGGAAGAAATAGACGGCCTCGCCCAACAACTCCGCTGGGTGGGGAATCCCAATCTCTGCCTTATTGCTGAAGCAAAAGGGGAGGCCGTCGGCTTCGCCCTGGCGTTGCCGGATTATAACCAGGCGCTGCGGCACCTTGACGGCCAGCTCTTCCCCTTTGGCTTGTTCAAGCTGCTCTGGTATCAGCGCAAGATCGATACTGCCCGCGTCCTCACCTTAGGTCTGAAGCCCAGCTTCCGGCGCATGGGCATCGACGCTATGCTCTACCTGCGCCTGTGGGAAGAAGCGCCGAAGCACGGTTACCCGATCGTGGAATGCTCGTGGATTCTCGAGGACAACTGGGCGATGCGCCGCGGGCTCGAACGTATGGGTGCCCGCCTCTACAAGACCTACCGGATCTACGAAAAAACGCTCTGAGCCCGGCGCAAGGAATTGATACAGCTCAATACGTCTTGAGAATCTTCCCGTGCGGCAGGTAGGCGTTGAAAAAGCCATAGCGGCACGAGACGATCTCCTTCACTGCCAGTTTGTACCAGGGGTCCGCCTCGGTGGGCGAGTTGTAGACCAATGAGCCCGGACCGCTCCACACCTCGGTGATGCCGTCGGTGCCGACGATCGGCGTGACGCGGAAATCACAGGAAACCAACTGGGCGAGAGCCGGGTTCTCGCTCTCTTCGGCGTTAGGAATGACCTTGAGGGAGAGAATAGGCGGAAAGTTGAAACCGTTGGCCGGGACGTTACGAATCGAGCGCATGACCGCGGTGGCCAAACGGTTGCCCTTGGGCCGCTCGATGATACCCATGTACTCTTCGTGTTCCTGGATGACATCGACATGAGCGAGTTTCTTGGCGTAGCCCCAGATTTCCCGTCCGGCGATCAGCGGCGCCTCCTGTGTCACAAAAAGATTGGGAAGATAGGTCATCACCTGTCCCTGCCATTTACAGGCCACACCCAGGATCGCCTCGTTGTAGGGGCCGAAAGTAGAGAAGTGATACTTAGCGATGATGATGCTCGCCGTCGCCGGCTCCACCAGTTCCAGTCCGTCAGGCAGGAGTTTCAGCGCCTCCTCCTCGTCGGTGCGGTACTCGACGATAATCATTTCCATATTGCGGTAGTAAAACGGCGGAGATTGTACGGCCGGCGCGGTGACCGGCATCGAGGGACCAAACTGACTCTTCTTAAGCTGTCCATACTTGGCCATGGTGTCCTCCTTATTAAAACCCTTCTATCTGTGCCAACCTCTCGCGGTGGAACGAGGCATCGCCAAAAGCGAACTCGTTCCACTTGGCGCGCTTGAACCAGAAGTGCATGTCGTGTTCCCAGGTGAAGCCGATGCCGCCGTGCATCTGCACGGCCCGGTTAGTCGTGCGCGAGTACACATCAGAGAGCCGCGCCTTGGCCAGGGCCGCGGCTCGCGAGGCTTCACGCGGGCGGGTGTCGAAGGCATGCGCTGCGTACCATACCAGAGCGCGCGCCGGCTCGATCTCGCTCACTATCTCCGCGGCCAGGTGCTTCAGCGCTTGGAACGAAGCGATCGGTCGATTGAACTGGGTGCGCACTTTCGTATACTCGACCGCCATTTCCAACGCCTTCTGCGCGCCGCCGAGACTGTCCGCTGCCAGCGCGATACAGGCTGCATCGATGAGCCGAGAGAGGATTTTCCAGCCTTGGCCCTCGTTACCGACCACGGCGGTCTTGGGTACGACGATGTTCTTACACTCGACCTCATAGACTCGTCGGGTGAGGTCAAAAATTTCTAGCGGCTTGATCGTCAGGCCAGGTGTTTCTCGCTCCACTAAAATCAGGCTGACTCCTTCCTCCGCTCGACCGCTAGTGCGCACGGCCACGAGCAAGACATCCGCTACGGCGGCGAAGGGCACGAACATCTTCGTGCCGGAGAGCGTGTAGCCGTCACGGCTCTTTTTAGCCTTGAGGGTAATGCCCGCCGCATCGAGGCGGTCGTCGGCTTCGAGAAACGCCACGGTTCCCACTGCCTCGCCAGAAGCTAAACGCGGCAACCACACCTTTTTCTGCGCGGTCGTGCCACCCTGCTTCAGTGCGAGTGTGCACAAGACGGAGGAAAACAGGAACGGCCCGGGGACGACCGCCCGGCCCATCTCTTCCAGCAGCAGCGCCATGTCGAGCATTCCCAGACCCAAGCCGCCATAGGTCTCGGGAACCAACAGGCCGGTCCAGCCTTGCTCGGCCATCTTGCGCTGGAGTTCGCGCGAGAACCCATCCGCGGACTTAGACATTTCGCGCACGAACGTAGGCGGACATTCCTGAGTAAGGAATTCCCGCGCCGACTGTTGCAGCATTTCTTGTTCTTCCGACAATCCGAAATCCATACTCTCATCCCGTCTCTCAGTCAGACTGTCTGACTGTCTGACTGTCCTTTCTTGACTCCGAACTCCGAACTCTCAGACCTGGGACTGGCCTTTCAGCCTGACTTCGGCATCCCCAGCCCGCGCTCACTGATAATATTCTTCTGAATCTGCGAGGTACCGCCACCGATGATTAATCCCAAGGTGAACATAAACTCATATGCCCAGGTGCCGTTGTCGATGACATGCGCGGCCTTGCGGCTGAGCGGAGCGTAGGACCCCATGATCTCCAGAGCCAGAGCGCAGATGTCGTGGTTCAACTCGGTGCCGACCAGTTTATTGACCATCGCGCCAATGCCCGGTGAGCGGCCTTTGAGCGCGTTGGTGAGCTGACGGTAAGAATGATATCTCATCGCCTCGACGCGAGTCAGCAGGTCAGCCAGTTTTTGGCGGATCACCGCGTCCTCGGCCACCGGTTTGCCGTAACGCTGGCGCGAGCGGGCTAGGCGAATCAGGTTTTGCATCATCAGCTGAGTGCGAGTGGTCGAGCCCAGCATGTTGCGCTCATGGAACAGGGTGGCGTTGGCCACCATCCAGCCTTGGTTCAACTCGCCGACGAGATGCGCCCGCGGTACGCGCACATCCTCAAAGAAGACCTCGTTGAAGCCGGCATCACCGGTCATTTGGATCAGCGGGCGCACGGTGATCCCTGGCGTTTTCATGTCGATCAAGATGTAAGAAATACCTCGGTGCTTGGGCGCCGCGGGATCGGTACGCACCAGACAGAACATCCAGTCCGAGAACTGGGCATTCGAGGTCCAGACTTTCTGGCCGTTGACGATAAACTCATCACCGACCAACTCCGCGCGTGTACGAAGGGAGGCCAAGTCCGAACCTGATTCCGGTTCGGAATAGCCTTGGCACCAGATCTCTTCGGCGGTGAGAATCTTGGGCAGGTAGCGCCGCTTCTGCTCCTCAGTGCCGAGCTGAATCAACGTCGGACCGAGCATGCCGAGACCCGAGGCGCCGACCAAGCCAGGCGCGCGGGCCAGGACCATCTCTTCATTGACGATGGTTTGGCGCATCACATCTGCCTCCTGCCCGCCGTATTCTTTGGACCAGCCCATCGCCACATAGCCGGCGTCATAAAGCTTGCGCTGCCACTCTTTGGCGCGTTTGACACGCTCGGGATCGTGCGGCATCAGGTCGCTGACAGATTTGTCTTTTTTCGGCAGGTTGTGCTTCAGCCAGGTGTGGACCTCTTTGCGAAACGCCTCGTCTTCTTTGGAGTAAGACAGCTCCATGGGATTCCTCCTTCTTACAGTCCGTAGCACCGCGCCGCATTCTCGCCCATGATTTTTCGTTGCACGTTTTCGGGTAGCGGCTCACAGCTTTCCCGTAGCTCCTCCACTACACCGGGGAAGGTGCAATCAAAATGGGGATAGTCTGAAGCCCACATGAGGACATCGGCGTTGCCCAGGAGGGCGGCAGTTTTGAGTGCGACATCATCGGGTTCACACGAGAGGAAGCACTGCCGATGGAAATACTCGCTGGGCTTGAGCGAGAGCGGCGGTAGCATGCGGCCAATCTTTTCGTGAAACTCGTCCAGGCGAGCCAGCCAGTACGAGAGCCAGCCACCACCGGACTCCAGGAACGCGAACCGTAAGCGGGGATACTTCTCCAGCACCCCGCCGCAAATCAGATCCATACAGGCCATCTGTTGCTCGAAGGGGTGAGCGATGATCATGCGCTGGAAGAAGTGGGGATAGCGCTCGAACCCCGCCGTCGGCATGTCCCCCAACACGGCGCTGTGGATCGCGATCGTGCAGTCCAATTCCTGCGCTTCGGCCCAGAAGGGATCATAGGCTGGATCGTTGAAGCGGCGGTCGCTGTACGGATTAGGGCGGATGGAAACTGCCTTCACTCCGTGTTTTGTCACTACTCGGCGCATTTCCTTGACGCCTTCATTCACCTCCTGGAGCGGCACGGGGGCGACATTGTACAGTCTCTTAGGATGCGGTCGACAGAAGTCGGCCATCCAGTTGTTGTAAGCGCGGCAGGCCGCGGCTCCGAGCTGCGGATCTTTGAGGCCGGTGAAGAACATGCCGATCGAAGGATAGAGGATCGACACGTCGATCCCCTCTGCGTCCATATCTTTGATGCGCTCGTGCGGATCAAAACTCCCTGGTCGCAAATCGTCCCACGATAAGGTCCGTGCCTGTTGCGCCTCGCTCAGACCGCCAGGAATACACATCGCCGCCGGCGTGATGACGCCACGAGAGAAGAACTCGCCCTCCACTTTCACACGATCAATTCCCTCGCTATCGGCGACAATCTGCGGGATGCGGTCGCGAAAGGCCGGCTCGGTATATTCCTGCCATAGTGCGCGCGGTTCGACGATGTGCCCATCGGCATCGATGATGAGTGTCATAGTTTCCATCCTTTTAGCGTTCAGCGATCAGCAATCAGCTAAAAAAGGACTGAGCTATGAGGACTGAGGACTGAGTAAAGAGAGATAATGTGGATTATGACTCAGTCCTCAACACTCAGTCCTCGTTACTTTTTTCGCTGAGAGCTAACAGCTTACAAGTTATACAGCCGCTTGGTATTCTCACCGATGATCTTTTTTTGCGCACGTTTCGGTAACGCCGCGCAGGCTTCTTTCACCTCCTCCACCACGCCGGGGAAGGTGCAATCGAAGTGCGGGTAGTCCGACCCCCAAATGATGCACTCTTCCAACCCCATCCCGACGACGCCTTTGAGAGTATGTTCGTCAGGGTCCATGGAGATGAAGCACTGTTCGCGGAAATGCTCGCTAGGCCTTTTCTTCAGCCACGGGACATAATGACCCATTTTTTCAAAGTGCCCGTCCATGCGATCGAGCCAATGGCCGATCCAGCCCACCCCCGACTCCAAGAACGCCACTTTCAGTTTGGGGAATTTGCTCAACACACCACCACAAACGATGTCCAAGCACGCACCCTGCATCTCCCAGGGATGGCACACCATGTGAAAGAAGAACGGGTCTTTGTAACGTTCCTGACCAAGGGTCTGCATCTTGGTGCCGAAACTGCCGTGAATGGCAACGGGAATGCCTAACTCCTGGGCTTCACGCCAGAACACATCATAGGCTGGATCGCAGAGCCGCCGACCATTGAACGGATTGGGACGGACGAACACCGCGCGCATACCCAGATCTTTGACCACGCGGCGCATCTCGTTCACCGCTTCGTCCACGTCTTGCAGGGGTAACGGGGCAACGCCGAAGAAACGGTTGGGGTAGGGTTTGCAGAAGTCGGCGATCCAGTTGTTGTAGGCGCGGCAGGCCGCGGCCGCCAGCTTGGGATCGTCGAGGTCGCCGTAGATCAGCCACAAACTGGGATAGAAGAACGCAACCTCGATTCCCTCGAGGTCCATGTCTTTGACGCGAATATGGGGATCGTAGCCGCCGGGTACGATTTCATCCCACGACATCGTACGGGCTTTGTGCGGATCGGACAGGCCGCCAGGAGTACAGGCCGCGGCGATGGCCATGTTGCGGTCGCCCCGGATCTCGCCGTTGATCTTCATTTTATCGATTCCGTCCGTGTCGCGAACGATCTGAATCACCCGGTCGCGGTAGGCCGGTTCGGTGTACTCTTCCCACACGCTACGCGGTTCGAGGATGTGCCCATCAGCATCAACGATCGTTGCCATACAGTCCCTCCTTGTCCAAAATCATGAATCGGGAAACCGGAGAATCGGAGAATCGGAGAATCAAAAACATTTCTCCCATTCTCCCTTTCCCCCTTTCTCCGTTTCTTGTTGTTTATCCCTCTCCGCCTTCATCCACCGGGAAGAAGCCTTCTTCGCTTTCGGCCATCAGGCGGAGGTCGAAGGTGCGTACCCGTGGCGGTGCCACGCACAGGGGGATAAGAGAATTCAACAGGTCCTGGGCGAGTTGGCTCTCGGCGTACGCTCGGAGACCCTTGTCACTACGCCACGAACTCACTGCAATGACCTCATCCCCTTCTTGCATGATCTGTACGAAGAGGAAGCCGGAAACTTTCTTGACTTGTTCGAGCCGATCCTTCAGTACCTGGATTGCAGCCTCGATCTGGCCTGGCTTGGCTTTGCCTTCCAACACCCGACAGTAGTACATAGCGCCCTCCTTTTCCTCATTTCTCTCTCCCACAAGGGGGGCAGGAGAAAGGACATTCGGCACGAGGCGTAAAAGCGTTCGTGTTCCTTCAGGTCGTGACCCATGCTCAGCGGGTTTCCTCTCCCTCTAAGCGTGGGGGCACGAATTTGTCAACTGGAAATTTGCGGCGGCAACACCCGCACCTCGTTACTGATCCGTTCATAGTGCGGCGTCTTAGTTCCCGGTTCTTCCTGCATCCCTTTGAGGGAAACGATACAACAGGTGTCTTTATCGTCCAGATCTTTCCAGTCAAACCCGGCATCTTTGGGAATCTGCAGCGTGACCCCCACTGTACCGACATGCAGTTCAAACGGCGCGAGTGTGCCCGCCAGTTTCACCTTGGGTTCGAGCGGGAAAACCAACACTTCTTTATACGGCAAGGGCAACCGCACTCCCATTTCCAGGTCGTAGTCGAGCGAGACTTTGAGGGTTTGCTCGTCGGTGCGCCAGACTTTGACGTTGGAGATCTTCACCAGGGCTTTACTCTCTTCAGGTTTGGGGGCGCAGGCAAACAGCGGCAGGAAGAGAAAGAGAAGCAATGTGGGAACAGCCCATGCCGACAGGGCGCTGAAAAAATGGTGTTCGTGCTTCGACAAGCTCAGCACGAACGGAAAATCACCGCTACTTTCAAGACCTCCTCCGTTCGCCCTGAGCCTGTCGAAGGGTGAACGGCAGGGGGCTTCGCAGCGTAATAAGCGTTTGGTCATTTCACATGCCCACAATCTCCCGCGCCATTGCCGCGCGCACATGACAGGGTTTGCCCCCCATCTCGGAAATTCGCAGGTCTGCAGCAATGCTCACCAACATTGCTGCCTCGGTGATATCAGCACCAGTCCGCTCCATCAACAAATGAGTGAGTTCGTCCAGAGCCATACGGACCGCGGTTTCAACTGTCTCCCCCTCACCCATCGTCAGGACTTCCTTTGGCGTTACGACCAGAGGGTGACTGAGCTTCAGTTCACTAGCAATCCCACAGCGCATTGTCACCTCCGCGGCGATCTCGACGGCTGAGCCGGCAATCTCTCCGTCCCCCATCTTGGCATGAACATCCTCGATCGTAAGCAGGCCACCTGCGACCAACACCGGCAGATAGATTGTCGAACCAGGTCCGAGTTGGCTGTTGCTGAGTTGACCACCAAAGGCTCCCGCGGCGTTACTGGGCTGTGATCCATTTGCGGGTGCGAGGCCGATCTTACTGACGTTCGGGGCGAACGGCAGGGTAATCTTGTCACTATAACGGATCTGATTACCCTCAATCGCCACGATCTTCTTGCGAAACTCTACTTGATCCTTGAACGCGCCATAGCCAGGAATCGTAATCACATAGCCAAAGCCCTGGGTTGGACGTATGTCCAGAATGTCCACGCTTAGCACTTGCCCGGGCTGTGCACCTTCGACAAAGACCGGGCCAGTCATGACCGTGAGCTGTTCCATCGGCCAAGCCTTGCCATCATTCCAGTCGCGGAAACGGTCATTGGTTTCCATCACGAACACTTCTCCCGGCCGCACCCGTGCTGCCGGCGGATGCGTGGCATCGAACGTGCGGACGACGTGGTCTTTAGTGATCTTTTGCATGGCGAGTCTCCTTTACACCGCTTCGGGAATGTTTCCGTACTGTATAGGCAAGAGCTTCTCTAAGTTCAGCCGCTTAGACGCATCGAGAATTTCGATGCCGACAATTTTGTCATCTTCCCCGACGTCCAGCACAATATCCTCGGCAAGACGGCGGTTCATTACCTGCTGCTTCCGATCATCGAGACGAATGTAAAGCAAGTCAGTTGTGGCATTATAGAGGATCTGCATCTGTGTTCTCCCATGTTCCGTAAAAGACGTAGACTGTTACAGTGATGACAACACCCTTCTCAATAACATAGATCACTTCCACTCGTTTGTGTTCATAATAGTTACCAAGCCGCCTTTGCTGAAAAGCATAGACCTTGGCTTTCCTGAGGCGACCATGCCTTGCCGGAATGAAGAAACCCGAGTTGATCACATCTTTGATCTCTTCCTCGTTCGTGCCGCGTGCTTCAGCGCGTTCCAGGGTATGCGGATCAATTTGAATTTCCATCTTTACGCTAATCCGTCGAGCAGTACCTTTGCCTCTTTCAAGTCTGCCGTATCAAATCCCTCGGTGAACCAGCCGTAAATCCCCGCCAGCATCCGTCGGGCTTCTTCCTTTTTGCCTTGTTGCTGCCACAGGCGAGCCAGGCTCATCACCGCCGCTCGCAATTCTAGCGACTTCGCGCTCTGCCGCCGGGCGACCTCGACGGCCTTCAGGAAACACGCTGCGGCTTCTGCCTCCGCTTGCGGGTTGGGGGCTGGGTGTTGGGTGTTGGGAACTTGAAGCTTGGAACTTGAAACTGGTGGCTGGGGCTGTGCTGCGAGGGGCGTGCCGCATTCGGCGCAGAATTTTGCCCGGGGCAGGTTCTCATGCTCGCAGCTCGGGCAGCGGTTCTTGTGCGGAGCCCCGCAGTCAATGCAAAACTTGGCTCCGTCCGGGTTTTCACACCCACAGTTCGCGCAGTGCATGCTGACAAACCTTCACTCGTTGATCTGCTTTCCCACTTTTTAACAGGCTAAACTGCAACCTTCTCTCGCGCCAGAGTCCAGTAGGCCGTCACCATCGCTGCGGCGCCGGCGATGACCGTGGCCGCCACCCCTTTCCACGACGCGAACTCCCAGACAGTCAGGCCGGCGCTGCCCACGCCTTTCAGTACGGCTATCACCCCTACGGCAATACCAATACTAGCAACAATGAACCAGGTGATGCGTCCGCCGCGTGCCGGTGAGTGGGCACGATCCGGAGCCTGGATCACTCCCAAGCGGGCATCGACCCACGCGTGGGGATGAGCCGAGATGGCCATAAAGAAACAGAGGACGAGAGAGGTGGAAAAAATATCCACGCTCACGGCAATAGGTGGCAGCATACCATATGCGCCGCTGGCGGTCCGGGGAAAAACGGCTAAAGCCAGAACGGCGCTGATTACGCCATTACCGATCCCCCAAGGCACGCCATGACGCCAGAAGAGGTAAGAGAAGAACGAATCCTGCCACGTCCGGTGTTCTGGCGAGACGCGAATCTCCTGTAAGAACGGCTTGCCGCTTGAGGCGACGGCCATCATTGCGGCAAATGGGGAGCCGAGCACAGCGAGCACCAGCGCCATCGCGCCCCGGCTGATTCCAGCGGGGAATGTCAGCCACAAAAGCACGGTCGCCAAGAGCACAGCGGGAAACCAGAACAGGAGGACACGGTTCAGGCTCAGGAGCCAGGGATTCAAACTGATTGGGGATTGGGGATTGGAGATTGCAGATTCAGGGGGAGGCGCAAAGGCGCCGGCCAAATATTGCTGTAAAAATCCAATGAACGTTACCGGCGCGGCGAAAAAGCAGATGGGGAAAAAACCCACCAAAAAGAAACGCCAGGCGAGCCGAAACGGCAACGGCCCCTCGCCCGGAAGCTGAGCGGCAACCAAATAGCCAAAGCCCCACAGCAAGAGAAACCATACTACGGAGATGATACCGGCGAAAATCGGGCGGAAACGCCGGTAGTCGGGAATGGAACGAGCAGAATTGGCAACCATGTCCCCCCCTTTTGCTGCTTCCATATACGTGTTTTGTGGGGCAGCAGACAATAGGTTCCCTCA
>JBGPOI010000020.1:0-21970 GCA_041487975.1 Binatia bacterium
CCTGCGGGCCTTATCCACCACTTGGCTGGGGAGGGTCTGATGGTGATCTGTGAACGCTCTTGGCCTTACGCGGCCTCGGGAAATTGAGGTGCGGGGGCTGACTGAGCGGAGTCTTTCTTTCCCGTTCGCTGTGCCCACTGGGTATCATGCACGCCGATGGCAAACGCCAATCCCAGCATGCTTAACCCTAGCACCACGACCAAGCCAACAAAGAGCGGGGCAAAGTCAGTAGTCGTATCCATTACGCCACTGGGGACTGCGGAAAGAAGAGAGGGTTGCACGAACATCTTACATACCTCCGTGGGAGACCAACCTCGTGAGGTCGCTCCCACGTTATTCTCCTCCCTTTTTTGTGTCCTCCTTTGCGTTTCATTTTAGCAGAGCGGCTCTGTCTTCCTGCTCCACGCGCCACGAATTAAACTACTCTTCATCATTAGATAATGATGATACCGAGCAGCATTGTGGGTGTCGGTGCTCTGTTGGGTAGAGCAAAAACTATGCCAGGGGTTGTCGTTGGGAATGTCGCGCATTTTCACGGAAAACCAGGATCATACCTTTAGCAACGAGCGTGGTGGTGCTGTGAGAGCAACAGCCCTTGGTGGTGGAGAGCCAAGAGGGAGAAGTTGAGGATAAAGCACCTCCTTGGGAGGCAACTCCAGAGAGATGCTCCCATTCTGTTTTTTTGTTAGACACCACAAGACGATCAATGTGAAAACGTATCATGCGTCAGGTGATGCAGTTCCGAGGGTGATCGGGCCGTATACGTCGAGGTAGTCTTCTACTGTGAGAGCCAAGAGACGTGCCCGGTGCTGGAGTGGCTCAGCGACCTCTTCTTCCACGGCAGAGTAGCGGCGGTCCTTGAGGGTCACTCGCTTTCTATGCTCCGGCGGATTGCGGCGGCCCTCAACCAGCGGGCGGAGATTCGCTTTGTCCCGATCAAACCAAAGAAGGCAGCATGATCTGTCGCTGTGACGCCGTAGATCCTTCACTGCACTACCTTCCTCACCGCTTACGGCTACAAAGTCGGCATTAGGTGGCTAGGGGAAAGGTTATCCCCACCAGCGATCGGCCCGTAAAAGCGAGACGGTGCGGTCGCTCTCTGACGCCCCAGCGGCAACTCCCTCACACGATACCGACAGCGGCCGTGCTCGTTAGTCTGCAGGAGGGAAGCGCCGCCTTGCGAAATCAAGACGCCGATTTCGATTGGGACAGGAGAGGTGTGGCCTTGCTTGCGCCTTTCATACCTGACAATGCCGCGGGGAAGGCAATGCCATCGCTTATATTGCGCCCTCCGCCGTGAGTGCGCTGATGTCAGCGTCGCTGCATCCCACCTGCGAGAGGACTTCCTGCGTGTGCTCGCCCAAATGTGGCGCCCCGCGCTCGAAGGCGGTCACGCGCTGCCGGCCGTCCGTCGCAACCGAGACCGGGTAAGAGAGCGCACGGCCGAGTTCAGGCTGATGGATCCGCTGAAAGGTGCCGCGCGCCTGGAAATGCGGGTCGTCGAGGTTCTCCTCAGGATATCGGACGCTCGCCCACAACAACCCTTTGGCCTGCGCGCGATGGAACACCTCCTCGGCGGTCAGCGACGCGACCAGCGTGTCGATCATGGCGCTGAAATGCGCTTGCGCTGCGGACGGCGCACGCTCGGCTAACTCGCGGTAGGCCTCAGAATCGAGATCGTGCGCGATCCCGGCCTCATTGAACATCTCGGTAATGACCCGCACATCGCGTCTGCCCCAAAACAGGAACGCCTTGACGTAGCGTCCGTCCTTCGTGCGGCGCAGCCACGGCCGGGTACGGCCTGCAGCCGCGTGGCGTCCGGTCTGCCGTTGCACAACCGTAGCGTTGTAGATGTAGCTGGGCAGAGCGACCTCGGTGCACGTGCTCACTGCTTCGTGCATCGATAAGTCGATGCAATCGCCTGCGCCCGTCAGCTCACGAAAGTTGAGCGCTGCGATGATCGCAATCACGGCGTATTCGCACGCGATATGATAGGCCTGCCACATTGCCGGAGCGATCGGCGGCGTGTCGTAGATGCCGTCGGGCCGCGGATCGTAGCCGCAGGACGCCATCACGCCCCCCATCGCCAACTGCGTCAGGTCCGTCATCTTGAGATCACGATAGGGACCGTCAAGCCCAAAGGGCGTGATCGTGCAGACAATGAGCCGCGGATGCGACGCCTGCATGTCACGATAGAGTGAGAGCCGCCGGGCCACGTCGGCCGCCTCGCCCGAATCGAGGATGACGTCAGCGCGCTGTGTCAGGCGTTGCAGCACGCCGCGCGCCGCCGGATGGTCAACTTCCAGGCTCACGCTCTTCTTGCCCAGATTGTAACGGCAGAAGCACAGACTCTGTTCCGCATCGCGCTGCGGCGTCGCAAAGGGGCCGAGGCGGCGCGAGTTAGATCCTCGACGGCCCTCCAACTTGATCACTTCAGCGCCAAGCGAGGCGAGCAACACTCCGGCGAATTCCCCGCGCTCATCGCCGCTTTCGATGATGACGGTTCCCTCAAGGGCCGAGCTTAAAGCTGCCTCGCTATTCAAATTATCCAATCCTCTCTCAGTGCCGCAATTTCCTCGGGTTTAAGCCCAAGTACGTCGCGGTACACGTAATCATTGTCCTCACCCATACAGGGCGCGGCGCGACCTGGGAGCCCGCCAATGTCGATCGGCATGTTTTGGAACTTTGCGGGAAAGCCTTCGATCGGCCAGGTCCCGATTTCGCTCTGCGGTAACGGCACGAAGTAGCCGCGCTCCTGGAGTTGGGGATCGCGCGTGCACCGATCCACCGACTTCTGCACGACGCCGGCCGGGACGCCCCGCTGCTGCAGGCGGTTCATCAGGTCGTAGCGGTCCTCACTTTTCGTGAACTGTGCCAGCAACCGGTCGAGGTCGTCTTCATGGGCTTTGCGCCCCACCGCAGTCTGAAAGCGCGCGTCGCGCGCCCATGCGGGCGCACCGATCTCAACCACCAACGCTTCCCACTGCGCGTCCGTCTGCACGGCTATCGTGATCCACTCATCAGTCCCGCGACAGGGGTACGCGCCATGCGGTGCCCACGCCGCGGCTTGCATCCGGTTGCCATGGCGCTCTGTGGGCGTGCCGGTCACCTGCGCTTCCAGCGTAGCGGTCCCGGACACCATGAGCCCGACTTCCGTCTGCGAGAGATCGATGTAACAGCCACGGCCAGTCCGCCGCCGCTGCAACAGCGCCGCCAGCACGTGCATCGCGCCGTAGTAGCCGGTGGAATGGTCGAGATACGAATAGCCCCATCCGGCCGGCGGCATTGGCTCGGGAGATCCCGACATGTGGGTCAACCCCGACAGCGCCTGCGCCGTCGGTCCGACGCTGAGATAGTCCTTGTACGTCCCGGACTTTCCCATCCCGGTAATCTGCAGATAAATGAGCCCGGGATTGATCGCGCGCAGCGTGTCGTACCCGAGTTCCCACCGTTCCATCTGTCCGGGACTATAGTTTTCGCAGAGTACCGCTGACTTGGTGATCAACCGTTTGAACAGGTCGCGTCCCTGCGGCACATTCATATTGAGGGTGATGCCAAACTTGCCGGGATTCATGTTGTTGAACAGCCCGCTGCGATTGACACTATCGGCTTCCCCGCCAGGGACGCGCGGACCAACCCCCCGCAGCATGTCGAGCGCACGATCATCGTGCCATTCAACCCGAATCACTTCCGCACCCATCGTCGCCAGCAGCCGGGTTGCGTTCGGGCCAGCCACGATCCTCGTCAGGTCTATTACCCGCACTCCCTCCAGGGGACGCCGCCGAGCCGGTTCGGCTTGTGCCATCGTTATTTCGCCTCCGTATAGGCGTCCACAGCAAGGTTACCGCACCTGAGAGGCTGCGAAGAATTGCGGCTGCCGTCTTCTCAGCCGGGAACGCCATTGTGATTGTCCTGCCTGTCCGCGAACATACATCTGACCGCGTCCGCATGCAATAAAATGCTCGGTGTACATGCGCTGGGGCGTGTTCGACCGCGTCGTTGGAAGCTGTCAGGTTTCACGCCCAAAATAATATTTGCAACCATCTGAGGCCCAGAAAGGCATTGTCAACTTAAAGAAACGGTGCTCAAGGTGCTCCCACTGAACGATAGATTCTCGGCTTGCCTGGAGCCTCGCATCCCACTCCGGCCGAAGAAACGCTTTGTAAGTGATATATCCCTCCCACCTGGAGAAGAAATTTCTCCACTACCAACGTTAAGTTGACAATACGGAAGTGGAGCCGCACACAGTAACTAATGATTTCAGCGGGAAAGCGATAGCCGCGATACAGGGCAGTGGTCGTGTTCATGTCTGTCAACTCAGATGTCTCCCGTCTCGCCTTTCGTTCTGAGCGCCACCTGCTGTTGCCAACGAAACTTCCTGTGACGAATCCTTTGTCTCCGCTCCTATCACGAGGCTGTGGCGATCCGTTCAAAAATACGCTTTCAGCACATACTGCTGGATCATCCGATGCGTATTGAAGAACGAGCCATTCAGCGCAATCGTATGGACCATGACATCAATGAACCGTTCACGTTCTTGGTAAAAGAGTGGCAAAATCACTAGCTCGAGCTTGTCGTACAGCGAAGAGACAACCCGGGATCGATCGCTTTCTTGCCGCTCTCCGTCACCAATCGCCCAGCCCGTGACGCCCTCAATCCGCCCTTCGATCCACCACCCGTCCAGCACACTCAGACTCGGCACCCCGTTGAGCGCGGCTTTCATGCCGCTGGTGCCCGATGCCTCCAGGGGTGGTTGGGGGGTATTGAGCCACACGTCCACGCCGGCCGTCATCAACCGGCCCAGCTCCATGTCGTAATTCTCCAAGTACACGACCTTGAGGTCCCGCTTCAGCAGCTCCTTGGCCTGAAAAATGCGCGGGATCAGGGCTTTCCCTTCTCGATCTTGGGGATGGGCTTTCCCCGCATAAATGACCTGTACCCCTCTGGCTTTTGCCGCAATGTGCCGGATCCGTTCGAGGTCCGTAAAGAGGAGATCCGCCCTTTTGTAGGTGGCGGCGCGTCGGGCAAAGCCGAGGGTCAAGACGTCCACCTCCATGCCGGCGTTGGTTTCGTGGTTCACATAGTGCAGCAACTGTTTCTTCGCGTGCAGGTGCGCCTGCCACACGTCTGGCTTGGGAATGCTCAGCGCGTAGCGCAGATTGAAATTGTCTTGTCGCCAGCCAGGAATATAACGATCATACAGCGCCTGGAAGGGGGGCGCCGTCCACGTGGCGGCGTGGACCCCATTGGTGATCGAGTCAATGACATAGCCGGCAAACAGGTGTTGGGAGACGGCCCCGTGGTTTTTCGTCACGCCATTGACGTAGTGGCTTAAGTTGAGCGCTAAATAGGTCATGTTTAGCACGCCGTCGCAACAGAATACCTCTTGTAACTCGACAATCTCCTGGCGCGCTAAGACCTGCGTGACCAGCTCGAGCGGGAACTGATCGTGTCCGGCCGGCACGGGCGTATGGGTGGTAAAGAGGCAGCGCCCGCGCACGGCGTCAATATCGTCCGGGAGGAGGGCTAGTCGGCCGGCTTTGTGGAGTTCTTCGTCTAACAGCTCCAGGGTAAGCAGGCTGGCGTGCCCTTCGTTCAGATGAAAGCGCGCAATCGTGTCATAGCCCAGCGCGCGCAGCATCCGGACGCCGCCAATGCCGAGCAGCACTTCCTGGCAGAGCCGATACCGCTGGTCGCCACCGTAGAGGAAATGCGTCAGTGTTCGGTCCCAGTCCGTATTGTCCGGGAGATCCGCATCAAGCAAGTACACGGGGACCGTGAAGCCGCTCACCCCAGTGATGTCGTATCGCCAACACCGCAGCTGCACCAAGCGACCTTCGACAGTGACCGACACCCGCTGCGGCATTTCCTCGACAAAGTCTTCCACGACCCATTCTGCTGGCTCCTCGGTCTGCCAGCCCTGGGCGTCGAGCCGCTGATAGAAATACCCTTTGCGGTGCAGCAGCGTCACAGCGACCATGGGAACCTTGAGATCAGCCGCGGCACGAATGGTGTCGCCTGCGAGAACCCCCAACCCCCCACTATAGGTTGGCATGCCTGTTTCCAACGCAATTTCCATGGAGAAATACGCGATCGTCCCGTGCGTATACATCTGCCTCCTCTGCTGAGTCGCGACCTGTTCTCGTCCGACCGCCTGACGTAGCGACATTACTGTAGCGCAAACCGCTTGCCAAGGTCTTCCTTCCTGCAGCAACGCTGGAGCGAATGCATCATAAATTGTTATTTTATCCCTGCGCGCTCCCCGGGATCGTCCGCGAAGGCGGCCACGCGGTCCAGCGCGGCTTGTAACCGCGCCGCGGCGGCCTGCCGAGTGGATAGTCATGGTTCCTTTTTTCTAAACCCGCCTCTCACCCAAAAAATCCCCCATAGAACAGCTATAGGAAAGACTCCCAGAAAATAGAATGCCCCCCACTCAAATCCCGCCCACCCAAGAGACGCCCACATCGCGACCAGGGAGAGCCAGATGAAGGAGAGCAGGAGTCCGAGCCGTTGTTTCCCCGTCAAATTGTTATCGACCATCTGTGCGTTCCTTCGATCAGGATTTCGACCCGGCTTGCAGCCTGTCTTCACGGCGATACGGGAACTCAAACAGGTGCCTATCATCATCAGAACCAAACCTTAGTGCATATTCAAGGACATGCTGTACAGTTGGTCTATGGAAATATCCGGTGTCAGTGCCTCTGTGGGAGAACCCGAAGTCTCAGTGTACAGCACAGTGTGCAGGAATCTTGAAACCGGAGATCCCGGAGGATAAGCGCAACAGAGGCTGTTTACCCTTAGGACCTGCGACGGCCGCCGTGCATAACACGAACGCTAGTATTTCCGCCAGGGTCTGTTATTCCTTTTCGTCGGTCTGTGGGAAAGATCAAACATATCGAGCTACGGAGGTTTTATGGAGCGACCATTCGATCCGATTCTCGTCGAAGTGATTAGAAACCAGATTGCAGCGATCACCGAGGAGATGACGCTCACAGTATACCGCACCGGTCGCTCGGGCATGTGCAAAGTCGGCGATTTCGCGACCGCCGTCTGCGATCGCCAGGGCCGTCTCGTCGGCGAGGGGGGCTCCCCGTATCAGATGTGTGTCTTTATCGACACTATGGACAATGTGTTGGCGAAGCACGGGGGTTCGCTCAAACCTGGCGACATCATCATCGCGAACGATCCCTACTGCGGCATTTCCCATATGCCGGATATCACGTTGATTGCGCCCGCCTTCTGGAAAGAACAACTCGCGGGCTTTCTGATCTCCTATTCGCATCACACCGATATTGGCGGCCGCTTCGCAGGAGGAATTTCCAGCCTCTGCCAATCCAGCTTTGAGGAAGGCGTCCGCATCCCGATGCTGAAGCTGTACGACGCGGGCAGACGTAACGACACGCTTCTCGAATTGATAGTGGCCAACGTGCGCACCCCCGAGGAGTGGGTGGGTGACGTCGACGCGAAGGTCGCCAGTTGCTGGAAAGGTCAGGAGCAGCTCACCAAGCTGCTCGACAAATATGGCATGGAGAAATTTAATGCCACCTGTGACTACCTTGTGGATTACGCAGAACGCGTCACCCGGGCAGCGATTCGGCAAATCCCGTCGGGCGAGTATCGGGAGGAGATGCTGTTTGAGGATGAGAATGAGGTGACAGGCGGTCCCGTACCGCTACAGGTGGTCATCCGTATAGAAGGCGATCACGCAACGGTCGATCTGTCGGCCAGCCCACCGCAGGTCAATGCGTCAATCAACGCGCCGCTGGTCTCGACCAAATCCGTGACCCGTGCACCGTTTAAAGCGCTCGTGCCGGGCGACGCAATTACCAATATCGGCTTCGCCCGGGCGATCGATGTCATTGTGCCGCCGGGGACGTTGCTGAATCCCCGCTATCCTGCCGCGGTGGGTGGTCGGGCCTCGCTCATGATGACCCTGAGCAACATGGTGTATCGGGCGATCGCCAAGGCCCTGCCGGGACGGCTTGGGGGGGTCGGGGAGGGTGCCGACATGCTCCATTTCAACTGCCATAGTGAGGGCAGATATGTGTCCTTTATGGACGTGTTCTTCGGTGGTTGGGGTGGACGGCCGCACGCGGATGGCGTCGATGGGGCGTCACCCATGGTGATGGGAGGCGGCTATGGTTCGATGCCGGCGGAACTGCTGGAACGTGAATATCCGGTCATCATCGAGGGGTTCGGCTTCGTACCCGACACTGAAGGAGCGGGCCGGCACCGCGGGTCAGTGTCGGTCTATCGCGAGTGGCGTTTTCGCCAGCCAGCCGAGGTGCTGCTCCGCACAGTTGGCCTGCGTGGAGCTGAAGGTCTGGCCGGAGGCGGACGAGGCGGCGACGCGGTGAACATTCATCGGTCAGGCGAGCGTGAAACCGTCCTTACTCCTCAGGCGCATGTCCATCTGCATGTCCAGCCAGGCGATCGGGTCTACCATAAAGTCCATGGGTCCGGAGGATATGGCGACCCATACGAGCGTGACCCCGAATTGGTCGCGCTCGATGTGGCCGAAGACAAAATCTCAGTGGCAAGAGCCCTCGAGGTCTATGGAGTCGTGATCCATCCGGAGCAATTGACCCTCGACCGCGAAGGGACGCTCGCCCTGAGACAGCGGCTGAAGAATACCCTGGCCGCGGCGGCGGACTAGTGTTCTATCAGCTTGAAGATAATGAACTGAGCACGGATACGTCATTCCCGCGAAAGCGGGAATCCAGCATTGGATCAACGCAATTTGCAACCTGCTCTAGTCAACGGCAGTTAGTAGAGACTCACCATGACCTTTGATGAGGTGCTGGAGCAGGTCCGAGAGCTGTTACAGAGCAAAGGCCGTGTGGCCTACCGCGCGCTGAAACGGCGCTTCGACTTGGATGATGAGTATCTCGAAGACCTGAAGGCAGAGTTGATCGATGCCGAACAGGTGGCCCGCGATGAGGACGGGAAAGTCCTAGTTTGGACGGGCACTTCGCCAGTTTCAAGTTCCACGTTTCAAGTTTCAGGTTCCCAACCCCTAGTCCCTAGCACCCAATCCTCTGACGCTAGACGCCAGACGCTAGACCCTAGACCAACTGACGGCGAGCGGCGCCAGTTGACGGTGGAGTTCATTGACCTGGTGGGGTCCACGACGCTCTCGCAACAGCTCGACCCCGAAGACTATCATGCCCTGGTGGTGGCCTATCAGGCTGCCTGTGGCCAGGTCATCGCGCGCTACGAGGGGCATATTGCTCAATATCTGGGGGATGGCGTGCTGGTGTACTTTGGCTATCCCGCCGCCCATGACGAGGACGCGGTCCGCGCCGTGCGCAGCGGCCTGGAGGTCGTGGCGGCCGTGGGCCAGTTGGAGTTTACGCCGCCGTTACAGGTGCGCATCGGCATTCATACCGGGCCGGTGGTGGTAGGCGAGATTGGCACGGGCGCCCGCACGGAACGGCTGGCCTTAGGCGAGACTCCTAACATTGCCGCGCGGGTGCAAGGCCAAGCGGAGCCCAACACCGTGGTGATCAGCCAGGCCACGTATCGCCTTGTGCAGGGCTTCTTTAGGTGTGAGGCTTTGGGGCCCCAGGCACTGAAGAACGTCGCGGTGCCCTTGGAGCTGTATCGGGTGCAGGGAGAAGGCGCGGCACAGAGTCGCTTTGAGGCGGCGGTGCACAAGGGCTTGACGCCGCTGGTGGGCCGAGCCGAAGAGCTCGAAGTGCTGCGGCGGCGCTGGGAGCAGGCCAAAGCCGGCGAAGGCCAGGTGGTGCTGCTGAGCGGAGAGCCGGGGATTGGCAAATCCCGGCTGGTCCAGGAGCTCACAGAGCAGCTTGAGCACGAGGGGGTGACGCGCATGGAGTTTCGCTGCTCCCCCTATCACCCGAACAGCGCGCTGTATCCGATCATCGACCACCTGCAGCGCCTGCTCCAGTTTGCGCGAGCAGATTCTCCCGCCGCCAAGCTCGAGAAACTCCAGCACACGCTGAGCCACTATCGCTTCCCCCAGGCCGATACTTTCCCCCTGTTGGCCGCCCTGTTGTCGCTCCCGCATCCCGCAGGCTACCCGCCGATTACCGTGAGTCCCCAAAAGCAGAAGGAGAAGACGCACGCCGCCGTAGTGGCGTGGCTGGTCGAGGAGGCGGCGCAGAACACCGTCTACACCACCTGGGAAGACGTGCACTGGGCGGACCCCTCGACTCTCGAGGTGCTCACCCTGGTCGTGGACCAAGCCCCGACCGCGTGCCTGTACGTGCTGCTGACCTTTCGACCTGAGTTCATGCCACCCTGGGGGAACCGGGCGCATCTCAGGCAGCTCACGCTCAGCCGCTTAGGGCGCAGTCAGGTCGAGGCGATGGTCAAGCGGGTGATCGGGGGCAAAGCCTTACCAGCGGAAGTCCTCCAACAGATCGTGGCCAAGACCGATGGGGTGCCGCTGTTTGTCGAAGAGTTGACCAAGACGGTGCTGGAGTCAGAGCTGCTCCGGGAAGAGGATGGCCGCTATGTAGGGGCGCACGGCGGTGCGCCCATCCCTCCGCTGGCGATTCCTGCGACCTTGCAGGATTCGCTGATGGCCCGGCTGGATCGACTATCCACCGTTAAAGAGATCGCACAGGTAGCGGCGACCCTAGGGCGGGAATTCTCCTACGATCTGCTTCATGCAGTCTCGCCCGTAGACGAAGCGGCGTTACAGCAGGGACTGCGGCGGTTAGTTGAGGCAGAGCTGGTCTATCAGCGCGGGCTGCCGCCGCAAGCAACCTATCTCTTCAAACATGCCCTCGTGCAAGACGCGGCCTATCAGTCACTGCTCAAAAGCAAACGCCAGCAGTATCACCAGCAGATTGCTCAGATGTTAGAGGAACGATTTCCTGAGACTACCCAAACCCAGCCCGAACTGCTGGCCCATCATTACACCGAGGCAGGGCTCATCAAGCAAGCGATTCCCTACTGGCAGCAAGCGGGGCAAAGAGCGAGTCAGCGCTCGGCCTATGTGGAAGCGGTCAGCCACCTTACCAAGGGGCTGGAGGTGCTCAAGATTCTGCCGGACACGCCCGAGCGCACCCAGCAAGAGCTGGACTTGCAGGTCATCCTCGGCCCGACTTTGATCGCCACCAAAGGCTGGGGTGCCCCAGAGCTGGAAAAAGCCTACGCCCGGGCGCGGGAGCTGTGTCAGCAGGTGGGGGAGACCGTTCGGCTCTTCCCAGTGCTGTGGGGACTGTGGATATTTTATTATACGCGAGAGGAGTTGCGAAAGGCCCACGAGCTGGGGGAGCAACTCTTCAACCTGGCCCAGAGCGTACAAGACTCGGCGCTCCTCCTGGAGGCCCACCTGACGCTGGGGTACACCTTGTACGGCCTGGGAGAGTTCATCTCTGCCCGAGAGCATCTAGAGCAAGGCGCTGCTCTCTACGACTCCCAGCAGCACCGCGCTCTGGCTTTCCTCTATGGTGGGGTTGACCCCGGAATGGCTAGCTTATCCGGTGCAGCTTGGGCCTTGTGGATGCTGGGCTATCCAGATCAGTCTCTGGAGAGAATGCGTGACGCGGTCACTCTGGCCCGGAAGCTCTCTCATCCCCATAGCCTGGCTTTTGCTTTGTGTTTTGCTGCCGAGTTCCATCAGTTCTGTCGGGAGAGGCAGTTAGTCCAAGAGCAGGCAGGGGCACTCATTACCCTCGCGACCGAGCAAGGGCTTCCCTACTTTGTGGAACGGGGAATCATCGCGCGAGGCTGGGCACTGTCCGAGCAGGGACAGGGAGAGGATGGAATTGCGCAGATACGTCAGGGCCTGGCCGCCTACCGGGCCAGAGGGGCAGAGCTGTATCAGTCGCATTTTCTTGCCATGTTGGCCGAAGCATATAGGAAAGTGGGACAGACAGCAGAAGGGCTTGCAGCGGTGACCGAGGCGCTCGATTGGACACATAGAACTGGGGGCCGTTATTACGAGGCAGAGCTGTATCGGCTGAAAGGGCAGCTTACGCTGCAAAAGTTATCAGTTGCCAGTAGTCAGTTACCAGTTACCAACCCCCAATCCCCAGCCCCTAACCCCCAATCCGAAGCCGAAGCGTGTTTTCACAAGGCCATCGACATTGCCCGTCGACAACAGGCGAAGTCGATTGAGTTACGGGCGGTGATGAGTTTGAGTCGCCTGTGGCAGCAGCAGGGTAAGAAAGACGAAGCGCGGCAGATGTTGGCGGAGATCTATGGCTGGTTCACCGAAGGCTTTGATACCAAAGACTTGCAAGAGGCGAAGGCGCTGCTGGAGGAGTTGGAGCGGTAAGCCATCGCATGGGTTCACAAATCGATCCTATTGTCCGCATTCAAGAGCTGGTGCGGGCTAGACACTATCGTATTGGTCTGCATGCGGTGCGACACATGGTCGAGGAAGGGTTCGATGAAAATCAGCTTCTGGAGGCAGTGAGAGGAAAACTGCGGATAGTGGAGGAATATCTGGAGGAGTCGCGGTATCTGATGCTAGGCTATTTCCACTTCACGCTGAAGACTATTTCGCCCTTGCATTTACTGTGCGACCTGTCCAAGCCGAAGTGGTAGATATTGTTACTGCTTATATCCCTCAGCGGCCTTGGTGGATCAGTCCAACTCGAAGAGGGAGAGACAGACGATGAAAGACTTCCTGCGCTCAGCCTGTTCTGAATGCGGTGGCACTGTGCGTTCCCGTACCATTACCCAAGAGTTTGAACGCGAGGGACTACGCGTCTCGGTCTCTGGTATCCGCGCGCTGGTCTGCGCAAAATGCGAGGCAGTATACTTTGAACCTGGCGGCGCGCAAGCCTTGGTAGAAGCAGTGAATGGCTTATTTGCCCTGGCTAAGAGAAACTGCCAGCATAAGGGGAAACTTGCTGGCGCAGTATAAGGAGCAAAAGAAGATCAGAGAGGGACCATCAGAGCGAAACGAGTCGTTTTCTTGCTCTCGAGGAGTTGCAGGAGTTGGCCTGAGCAGGGAAGCGTTGAGCAAAAGGGGGCAGAATAATGCGTGTCGGATTTGACATCGGCGGAACTTTTACCGACGTCATCGTACTGAGAGATGATGGGAAGATAGATACGGCCAAGGTACTGTCCCTACTCGACCGGGTCGGAGAGGACATCGTCGCGTGTATTCGCCAATCAGGCACCTCCGGGCACATCGATAATTTTGTGCACGGCACCACCATCGCCTCTAATGCCGTCATCGAAGGCACTACCGCACCCACCGGTTACATTACCACCCGCGGCTTCCGCGACGACTTGGAGATGCGGGGGGAGAGGCGGCCGAACCTGCAGGACCCAAACTGGGTGAGGAGCCGTCCGCTCGTCCCGCGCCGGCTGCGCCTAGAATTGAGCGAACGTATCCTTGGGGACGGTACGATCGAGAGGCCGTTGGATGTCGCGGAGACGCGCCAGGCCATTCGCACCCTGGCGGCGCAGAACGTCGAGACGATTGCGGTGTGTCTGATCAATGCGTACCTGAATCCGGCGCATGAACGTGAAGTGGCTGAGCTGATTCTTGCAGAGCTAGGGTCCAAGGTCGTGGTCTGCCTTTCCTCCGATATCTATCCGCAGATCCGCGAGTACGAGAGAGCTAGCACCACCGTGATCAATGCGTCGCTGATTCCGGTGGTGGATCGTTATCTCGACCAGCTCGAGAAACATCTATCGGTGTACAGCAACCGGCTGCTCGTGATGCAGTCGAACGGCGGCATTATGTCGTCGGAAGTCGCGAGACAAAAGCCAGCGTACATGATCGAATCGGGTCCGGCCGCTGGCGTGTTAGCCGCGGCACGGCTGGCCAAGGAAGCGGGATTAGACAAGGTACTGTCGTTCGACATGGGAGGAACGACGGCTAAAGCGTGTCTCATAGAAAACGGGCTGCCGTCTGAAAAAGCGGCCGGCGAAATAGGCGGCGGCGTCAACGTCACGACCTACCAGTTCTATAAGGGAGGGCACGCACTGCGGGTGCCGTCGCTGGATATCGTGGAGGTGGGGGCTGGCGGTGGCAGCATCGCGTGGATCGACGACGGCGGCGCGTTGCGCGTCGGGCCGCACAGTGCCGGCGCCGAGCCCGGACCGGTGTGCTATGCGCGCGGCGGCGGAAAACCGACGGTGACCGATGCCAACGTCGTGAATGGCTATATGAATCCTACGGCGATAGCCGGCACCATGATACGTATCAACCGCGCGGCGGCGTGGGATGCCATCAAGAGCCAAATCGCCGACCCTCTCGGACTGGATACTTATGAGGCCGCTTACGGAATTACCCAGATTGCGAATTCCGCTATGATGCGCGCCTTGCGGGCCGTATCCACGGAGCGTGGACGTGACCCGCGTGACTTCACCCTGGTCTCCTTCGGTGGAGCCGGACCGATCCATGCGGCCGCCTTGGCGGAAGACATGGAGATTTCCCGGGTATTGGTCCCGGTGTTGCCGGGCCTATTCAGTGCGTTGGGTCTGTTGCTGGCGGATTACCGCCACGACTACATCCGCAGCATCGTGACTCCGCTCGCCGCGATCGCTCCGGACACAATCCTGGAGCACTATGAAAAGCTGCAGCATATCGCTCAGGACGCAATGCGCAGGGAGGGAGTTCCCAGCGAGGCGATACGCTTCGAGCACTACGTCGATCTCAAATATAGTTATCAGCTACAGGACTTGAGTATACCGTTCCCTACCAGCACTGACTCAGGGGACCTGCTGGGAAGAATGGCGGCGCGGTTCCGCGAGGCTCACGAACAGGCGTTTGGGTACAATACCGGCGACCCAATCGAACTCGTGAGCCTGCGGCTGAGGGCGCTGGCCACGGTTGGGGACATGAGGTTCTCGGATTTGGCCGCCAAGATTGCCCCCGCGTCCGACGTCATGGCACGAAGCGAGCCGAGAGAAGCGTTCTTCGGCCCACGATACGGTCTCTTGCAGACCGCGGTTTTCTGCAGGGCCGACATCACCGGAGTCCAGGACGGACCACTCATTATTGAGGAGCCTGACACTACTGTAGTGGTCCCTCCAGGATGGTCCGTCAGCCGGGACGAGTACGGTAGCCTGGTTTTGACGAAAGCCTAGCCCCGCATGGCGCCAGCACCGACAAGGATAAAGCGCAGACAGCCCCCGTCGGTGTTCTGCTGTGGTGGAGAGTCCCTGGGTCAGCTCATCTCACGTTCCAACTCGGCCAGCAGGTCGCTCAGATCCAAGGCCCGGCGGCCCATCTTGAGCTTGCCCTGCGCATCGCGCGACCAGGCCTCGGGCAGCCGGTCGGCATAGAGTTCTACCCCGTTGCCGTCGGGATCAGCCAGGTAGATGGCTTCGGAGACCCCGTGATCGGCTGTGCCTTGCAGGGGGTAGTGGGCTTCCATCAATCGCTTAAGCGCCTTGGCCAGTTCTGTGCGATTTGGATAAAGAATAGCAAAGTGATACAGCCCCGTATGCCCGGGTGGGGGTGGACTCGCTTCTTTGCCTGCCCAAGTGTTTAGACCGATGTGATGGTGGTACCCACCGGCTGAGAGAAAGACCGCCGAGTCGCCGTACCACATGGTAACCTCGAAGCCCAACAAGTCACGGTAAAAGGTCAACGAACGTTCGAGGTCGGCAACGGTGAGGTGTATGTGGCCGATTTTGGTCTGCGGGTGAATAGACAAAGGCATCTCAGTGTTATTTTTTATCATTATGTTGACCTCCTGAACAGCTCTGCATACAAAGCAATGGCATTATCAAAGAGATATTTCCATTCCCCTTAAGCTCGATCAGCAGGGTAGTGGAAAGAACGTCCTGAGGAAAACAGCCGGTTCGCGACAGAACCCTACGGAGTCAACACGAGCTTCCCGAAGACCCGTCCGGCTGCCGATCGGCCAATGCTTGCGGTGCGTCAGACAGAGGATACATTTTGCTGACAATTGCGCCCCCGTGGCTTTCCGTTTGATGCGGCGCAAGCACAGGGCCTGTTTGATCGAGCGGTAGGAGTCGTGCAACTTAAAGCCTTTGCGGAACTCCGCCGGAAACAACTCGAGATGTTGCTGCCACATTTTTTCCAGAACCCGCCGAAACCGCCCAGCATCGTCTATGCAGTGGCGGTACTCGGCTTCACTTTCGCAAGGCAAACAGATACTCTTGCTTCTCCCATTGGAGGGTTCGCGCTCTCCCCTATGTGTGCTTTGTCCAACCACACTATGGAACCGCAACGTGAATCATCCCATCGCTTTAGCGGCTCAGCAAACGACCATGAAATCCGTTAGAACTAGAAAATTCTTTCTCCACTTTTCCCGTTCCCCGTTTCTCCGTTTCTGCTTGTCTGAGTTGTGTAGGGTGGGCACCGCCCACCTTCCTATTCATTGGTGCGCACAGCGCACCCTACTATCCGTCATACACCAAAAAGGAGGAGTTCAATGGCAACGACGACACCAGAACGCCGCAGTGCGAGACTCCTACTCTCAGAAGAAGTGCCGATCCGTGAGGCGATCGTCAGAGTGCTGGAACAGGCGGGCATTGATATGGTCTTCGGCATGCCCGGAGGCAATGCTGGCGCGATTTTTAATGCTTTATACGACCATAAGACAACGATCCGCACGGTACTCGTACGCGAGGAGTCACGCGCCGGCGTGATGGCCGAGGTCTATGGCCGGTTGACCGGTAAGCCCGGCGTCGCCATTGGCCAGGGCGCTTTCATGGCGAACACCAGCATGGCAGCGATCGAAGGACATCTGTCCAGCTCGCCCATGCTCCTGCTCACCGACCTCACCGATCATGCGCCATTCTCCTTGCATGGCCCTTACCAGTCCGGCGCTGGCGAGTATGGCACTTGGGACGCTAAACAGTTGTTCTCGGCCATCACCAAGCTGACGTTGGTGGCTACCAGCGGCTCTCATGCCGTGCAATGTATACAACTCGCTATCAAGCACGCGCTGACCGGCGAACGCGGACCGGTGGCCGTGCTCCTTCACAGCCAAGCGCTACGTGGTCGTGTCGGGCCGGACACCATGCCGCCGCTGTATGCCACAGATGCCTACCTCCCCGGACCGCCTCCACTGGCGGATCCAGCGACAGTCGAACAGGCGGCGCGACTGCTGGCCACAGCCGAACGCCCGGTGATCATTGCCGGAAACGGCGTGCGGATCAGTCAAGCCTACGCCGAACTTGTCACCCTGGCGGAAATGCTCGGCGCACCGGTGGCCACCTCGGCCGCCGGCAAAGGCACGTTTGCCGAAACTCATGATTTAGCGGTAGGTACGTTCGGCAACTTTGGCACCCCGCTTGCGAACGCGACAATTGGCGCAGCCGATGTCGTCCTGGTCGTGGGCTCGAAGCTCTCGACCACCGACACGGCGTATGAAAATCCCAAACTTCTCGACCCGCGGCGGCAGACGTTGATACAAATCGATATCGAACCCAAGAATGCGTCCTGGACGTATCCGGTCGAGTTCCCGCTGATTGGCGACGCCAAGGCTGTGCTCTCACAGTTAGCCGCTGCTCTGGAATCGTCCAGCAAAATTTTGGCGGAAAAGGCGGAAGCAAGCCGAGCGGGGCTCCGTTCGGCTCGACAGCAACATGGTTTCTTCAATCCTCTGGAGTTTAATTCCAACGCGGCGCCACTGTTACCTCAACGCGTGATTAAAGAACTCCACCGAGCCGTCGCCGACGATGCGATCGTGGCGTGTGACGCCGGGGAGAATCGCATCTTCATGACACACTTCTATCAGACCAAGGCGCCCGGCACGTTCATTCAACCCGCCGGTGTGGGCGGAATGGGCTACGCTATTCCAGCCGCACTCGCTGCCAAACTGATCTATCCGCAACGTCAGGTAGTCGCGGTTTGCGGCGATGGCGGCTTTGGCATCGGCATGAACGGGTTGATGACGGCGATCGAAGAGAACATTCCCATCGTCACTGTGGTGTTCAACAACGGTGCACTAGGTTGGGTCAAGCACGGCCAAGGAGAGCGGAACATCGCCTGTGATTTTGCCAGCTTCGATCACGCGGCCATCGCCCGCGCCATGGGCTGTCATGGCATCCGCGTCGAGAATCCACATCAGCTCGCGCCGGCGCTGCACGAAGCACTGACCAGCGACAAACCGGCTGTGGTCGATGTGCACACCTCGCTGAGCGAGTCGTTCGTGAAGGTGACATCACCGCTGGTTGGGGAACGAGGCTGACGCGCTACCGGACTCACCAGCTACGGTGGTAGACCTCCTTTTTGTTGCAGAGTCCGTCGCCAAGAGACGCATCAGACTGACCCGGAAAGTCTGGGTCGAAAAGATATGCTTGGAACACCCTGAGCTTGCCAAGCGGCCGGAGTATATCCTCGAAGTGCGAGAGACAATTGAAGACCCAGACTATATTGTGGCAGGATGGCGCGGTGAGGTACTCGCTCTACGATTGTGCGCCACGGCTCCGAACAGGCCAAAGCATCTGTGCGTGGTCTATCGGGAGTTGAACGGCGACGGATTTGTCATCACGACATTTTTTACGTCTCGATTGCCGAGTTTCCTGAAGCGAGGTGTCTTGTGGCAAAGAAGCCAGTGAAGGGGCAACGTTCCCCAACAATCAACCTGAACTATGACTCAGAAGGGGATGTGCTGTATATCAACTTCGGGCAACCACAGGAAGCGGATGATGCGGACATCACAGACGAGGGGGTTGTCATCCGACTGCGCGAGGGAAAGATCGTTGGCTTCACCGTGCTGAATGCCAAAGAAAAACTCTACGAAAGCGGGAGCATGCTAGAAGCTTACGCACGATAACAGTCAGCTCAACTCTTCCAGCAGCACCTTCGCTTCTTTCAAATCCGCGGTGTCGAAGCCCTCGGTAAACCAGTTGTAGATCTCCGCCAGCATCCGCCGAGATTCTTCCTTCTTGCCCTGCTGCTGCCACAGCCGGCTCAAGCTCGTCACCGCCCGCAGTTCTAGCGATTTCGCTTGTTGCTTGCGCGCAATATCGATGGCTCTGAGAAAACAGACCTCGGCCTCCTCTGCTCCTGTAGGGTGGGCTCCGCCCACCGTCCCTGCCTCAGCAACCGTTACATCGTGGTGGGCAATGCCCACCCTACTTTTTTCTTCGGACTCCGGACCCCGGACTCCGGACTGTTTTAGCGTTAGCGTTCCTTTCAGCCGATACAGCTCCGCCTCGTATTCGCGCTCCTCAGTATCGCCCACCCTAGCCACCGCCTCGGTCAGCACGTTCAATCCTTCCTCAGCTTGTCCTATTTGCTCGTACGTCTCAGCCAGGCAGGCAAGATAATATGGCCGGTTTGCTTCTGCTCCTGTGGCCCGGTGGGCGGCTAGGCCCTGGTGCATCTGGGCAATTCCCTCCTCCCACTGCCCCTGCTCGGCCACTGCCCAGCCCCGCATGATAGTTCCCCACGCCAAGACGAACGCAAACTGGTGTTCGGTCGAGAGTGTAATCAATGCCTCTGCCTGCCCTTGGGCTGCCTGCCCCTCCCGACTGTGCTGATGGAGTCTGAGTGCAGCAATCAAGGCTTGAGCCAGACTCAGGGGGTGAGACAATTCCTGGGCCAGGGTGAGAGCCTCGTGGATCATTTTCTGAGCCTGATCTGGATAGCCAAGAGCCCACAAGGTCCAGGCTGCATAGACCAGACAAGCCACCCCGGGATCTTGGCCGGAGCGGGAAGCATGGAAATGGCGCTTCTGTGGGTCGTAGAGAGCAATGGCCTGCTCTAAATGGGCTCGGGCTTGGGTAAACTCTCCGAGAGTAAACAAGGTGATCCCCAACGATTGGTGGGCCCCGAGAAGGCGAGCTGGGTTGTGCATGTGCTGAGCCAAGCTGAGGCACTGCTCTCCCAACTCGTGTGCTGTCTTGTGTTCCGCCCGCGTCAAATAAAACCTCCACAGTCCCACTAGTATGGGGAAGAGCTGAGGGGGTTCCCCTACTTGCCGGCACAGTTCTAGCGCCCGGGCGTAGACCTTTTCTACTTCTGGGGCCGCATAGCCTTTGGTGGCCATCAACGAATTGCTCAAGGCGAGTTGTAGTGTGAGTTCTTGCTGGACGCGCTCAGGAGTGCCCGGCAGAGTCTTGAGCAGGTCCAGCCCTTTAGTGAGATGGCTGATCGCCTCGATGTTGGCTGAGCGCTGGCTGGCTCTCTGCCCCGCCTGCTGCCAGTATGGAAGAGCTTGTTCAATGAGGCTTGCTTGTGTGTAGTGATAAGCTAGCAGCTCAGGCTGGGTCTCGTTGGTCTCGGGAAACCGCTCCTCCAAAATCTGGGCAATCTGCCTGTGATACTGTTGTCGCGTGCTCTTGAGCAGCGACTGATAGGCCGCGTCTTGAATCAGGGCATGCTTGAAGAGATAGGTGGCCTGCGGGGGTAACCCCCGTTGATACACCACTTCCGCCTCCACTAGCTGTCGTAACCCTGGCTGTAAGATCCTCTCGTCTAAGGGTGATACGGCATGGAGCAGTTCGTAGGAGAATTCTCGCCCCAGGGTCGCGCCTAGCTGCACGATCTCTCTGACGGTGGACAAGCGATCCAAGCGGGCCATCAGCGAGTCTTGTAAGGTCGAGGGAATCGCCAGCGGGGGGATGGGCGCACCGCCGTGCGCCCCTACATAATGGCCATCCTCTTCCCGCAGCAACCCTGACTCGAGCACCATCTTGGTCAACTCTTCCACAAACAAGGGCACTCCATCGGTCTTAGCCACAATCTGCTGCAGGACTTCATTGGGCAAGGCCTTGCCCCTGGTCACCTGCTCGACCATCGTTTCAACCTGTGGCCGCCCTAAGCGGGTGAGCGTGAGCTGGGTAATATGCGAATGAGGCCGCCACGGCGGAGCGAAGTCAGGGCGAAAGGTGAGGAGAGCCAGCAGCCGCGTGGTGGGTATCTGATCGAGAAGAAGAGTGAGTTCTGCGAGGATGCCCAGCCCCGCACGTACCGCCCGCTGCGTATCATCTTCGTGTGCCACGGGGTAGCCAAAGTAGACCAGCAACCCATCACCCAGATATTGCGCGATATGGCCTTCATACCGAAGGATCACCGCAGCACAAGTTTCCTGATACGCCCGCACCACGTCGCGTAACTCTTCAGGATCAAGTTGCCCGGATAGCGCGGTGGAGCCCACCAGGTCGCAGAACATCACTGTCAACTGACGCCGCTCGGCAGAACTTATTCCAGACTCCGGACCCCGGACGCCAGACTCCGGACTGATTTTCTCCGATTCTCCGATTCTCCGTTTCCTTTCCCGTTTCCCCACCTGTCCAGACCAACACTGCTCCGTCCTCGTCGGTGGCCAGCTTTTTGGCCTGGATAATTTCCGCCTTCAGGTCTTCCAGATACTCGTCATCCAGCGTAAACCGTCGCTTGAGAGCACGGTACGATACTCGCCCCTCACGCTGGAGCAGATCAATCACTTGCGCCAGGACTTCGTCGAAGGTCATTGGTGATTCTCCAACACTCTTTCCGCTAGGCGTCAGTATTATCGCGCACATCGGGCTGGCCTGTCAAAATGTTCTCGCTTGGGGAAGTGCGCCGTGCTAAGGTATACAGATACCTGGCATCACACACCACTTTCAGGGGGTTGCGCGAGTGAAACAACAGGGACGTGTGGATATCTTTCAGGAATTCGTGGCGCAGTATGCGCGCGAAGAAATGCTGGCATTCTTCGAGTTCGCTATGGACCTCGAAGCCTCAGGATCGGCCTCCGGCTTATGCCGCATTTCTCAGCCGAAGCAGGGAAGTTCCCACCTCCGGTATTTGTCTTTGACTTTCGTGGTCGATATCCCTAATGAAGCAGCCAGGGTCGTCATTCAGCACGCGCTCGCGCACCTGACAGAGCCCACCCTACAGGCGGCCTTGCCCCAAGCCGTTGGGGTGGTGCCAACGCCATCCATGCACACCGGCCCCGAGCATTACATCAAGCAGATAGACATCTTGTTAGACGCTGGCACCATCCCGGACCAGCGATTCATTGCGGAGAGCTTGCTCCCCGCTCTTCAGCAGATCTTCCCGCTCCAGATCAGCGAAGTATCATGGTGGGACGTTGGCTCCGCGGACCTGCACGACCTTCAC
>JBGPOI010000021.1:0-21614 GCA_041487975.1 Binatia bacterium
ATCTATAGATCTGGCCGGATATATATGGACGACCGGCCGAACCCATGCCCCCGGCCAGGCCAAGGTTTGTGCCGTTGTGAGCTACCCACGTTTTTCCTTCAGCAGCTTCTACCACTTTCGGCATTTTGTTTTTCAGCGCGGCCGGAGCATTGTCCGTAAAAAGCGTTGGTGGCAGCCACGGAAGGTCGATGTGGCCATCAGCGGAAATCACAGGATGATTAAACATAGTTGTTTCCTCCCTCTTATTCAGACTTTGATGAAGAATGTAGGGATGCAGCGGACCGCACCTTTACTCATTCTCTTAGCAGAAAGCCCCCCTCTTGGAAAAGCGGCGCGACAGAACTTCTTCCCTCTGCTATGGTCTTGCGAAATAACGTCGGTGTGGAGCAGGCGGAGTGAACCGAAGGACCTTCTATACCCTCAACCTTGCCGTTTTTACCGGCATGCTCGGCATGGGCATCGTCATCCCTTTCTTGCCCATTTATGCCAAGACCTTAGGCGCAACTGGGCTCACCATCGGAATCTTTTTTGCCAGCTTCCCGTTAGCGCAACTGCTGTTCATGCCGACTATCGGTCGGTTGTCGGATCGGCATGGACGTAAGGGATTCATCGCCGTGGGGTTGTTCTGTGCCAGCCTGCTTTCACTCTGGTACGTCTATGCTCCGGGCATTATCTATCTCATTGTGGGGCGCTTCGTGCAGGGCGGAGCTATGGCCCTGATCATTCCCATCGCCACTGCCTACGTGGGTGATCTTGCCCCGCCAGACAAACGGGGATCCTATATGGGGATTTTTAACCTGTTTCTGATGGGTAGCTTCGGCATGGGACCGCTGATGGGTGGCTGGTTTAGCGATGCATATGGGATGCCGGCCAGCTTTTACTGCATGGGTGGGCTTACTGCCGTGGCTTTTGTGGCCGTGCTCCTGTTCTTGCCTGAAGCACGTGCCCCTGCCCACGCCAGAGCCCAAAATTCTTCTTACCGTGACCTCTTGCGCAAACCCAAAGTCCAGGGGCTGGCTTTCTTCCGCATGGTGAACTCCATTCAGATGGGACTATGGTTCTCGTTCATGCCTCTTCTCGCCACTGAGATGCTGAAGATGAACAAGGGGCAAATTGGCACGGTGCTTGCGGCTTACATGCTCGTCAGTTCCATCGTGCAGGTGCCTTTTGGTCGTCTAGCGGACCGCATGAGCAGACAGGTGTTAATTGCTATCGGCGGGTATCTTGGCTCTTTGGCATTCGCTGCCGTCTTTTTCGCGCAAGGCTTCGTCCATCTCCTGCTTATCGGCGGTATTACTGGTGCAATGGGGGCAATGGCAATGCCGGCTCTGAGTGCCATCGCCGCGGACGAGGGCCATCATGGCGGCATGGGCGCAATCATGGGGGTTATCAACATGGCAATGAGTGCCGGTATGATGATTGGCCCCGTGCTGGCTGGTGCGCTTGCCGAGATCGTTGGTCTCCGTTCGCTTTTTATTTTTGCGGCAGTGGTCGGAATGATCGGGACCTTTGTCTTTGGCTGGCTGACGGGAGAGCCCCGTGTAGCGGCAGTGCCGGAGCCTGAGCTCGTGCCAGAAAGGCGGACAGGCGTGAGCTCTTAACCGGACCCGGAGAATCGGAGACAGGGAGAAACTGAGAAATGCTTTTGACTCTCCGATTCTCTGGGTCCCCGATTCTCCGCTGCTTGATTAGCTCGGCTGAAAGCTTCAAGGTTCCCTAGTTACCACCAGTCCACTGCCACGCAGCATCGGCGAGCCGTCGATGGCGCAGACTGCGGCCGCGCTGGGAATCTGTCGTTGCCCTGCGCGTCCGGTGACCTGAAACACGGCTTCAGCGATGTGACCCATGCCGTGCAGCCGTCCTTCGCTCAGGCTGCCACCGAAGGTGTTGACTGGCAGCTCCCCTTCTAGAGCAATCCGGCCATCCTGAATGAAGGCATACGCTTCACCTTGCGGACAGAACCCGGCTGCTTCGAGCCAGTAGAGCGTGGAAGGACTAAAGCCATCATACAGCTCCGCTGCGTGCATGTCCTGCGGTCCGAGCCCGGACGACGACCACAGCTTGTTCGCTAGCGAACTGCCGCACGCCATGTGATCGTCAAGTGCATAGTGAAACAGCGTGCGCCGGCGGCTGGTGTTCTGGCCGTACCCCGCTACATAAGCTGGCGGGTTGCGCAGGTCGCGTGCCCGCTCTGCCGTGGTCAGAACCAATGCCACACAGCCTTCCACGGGGATGTCACAATCAAAGAGGCACAGCGGCTCGGCGATCCAGCGTGCAGCCAGGTAGTCTTCGCGTGTCATCGGCGTAGTGTAGAAAAACGCCTGTGGGTTCAAGTTGGCGTTCCGGCGGCTGTTGACCACGAAGGTCGCCAGATGTTCTCGGGTAGCACCATACCTGTGCATGTAGCGCTGCCAAGCCATAGCGTGCCACTGGAAGATGCTGGTGCAGCCGTAGGGCGCGATGAACTGGGCTTCACCGGACGCGCGGGTGCTCGACCAGGCGCCGTAGCGACCACGTGGCTGGTGGAGTGCTCGCCACACGAGCACGTAGTTGCATGCTCCCGCGAGTAGCGCGTGTACCGCTTCGATCACCGGGCTGGCGATCATTCCGGTCTCGATCTGTGCATACCAGCGAATATCCGGTGCCAGTGGCAGGTGATTGATGAGGTACATGACGCTGACGACATCTTCACCGTCGCGGCTGCCAGCGCCGAGAAACGGTGCGTCAGGATACGTGGCGAGCCCATCAATCTGTTCCGGCGCGACGCCAGTATCAGCGATCGCGGCCCGACACGCATCGAGTGCCAACACGCCCAAGGGCTTTTGCGAATGACGTGTTAGAGCGGAGTAGCCAACGCCGACGATTGCGGTCTTGCCTTTGCCTGTCCACATATTTACCTCTTAAACACTCATAGTGAGAATTTGTAGGGGCTTGATTTCTCAAGCCCGTTTCTGGGTCCGATCAATCCCATTCGTCCTGAGTGTAGCGAAGCGAAGTCGAAGGATGAACGGCGGTTTGGCACGGGAAGAGACGAGCTATTTCTGAAATTTCAGAATCGGACCCCTACATTTGCACGATACAGCTTCGTCTCACACCAGCCGAAACTGCGGCAGTGTGATGTCAACATCCACGTCTTCGTAATACGCCTCAACCCGCCCGCCGATACGAACCTTGTCCTTCTCCGATCCTGGTAGGTTGGAAACCATGAACAGCAAAGGTTGTTCTTCCAGTTCCACCAAGATGTTGACGTAGGGAATTTGATCCTCAAAGCCAGCAATGTTGGGTTGGTGCATGACCGTGAAGGTGTAGATCGTGCCCCGGCCACTGACCGGCTCGAACTGGAGCTGCTGCGACTGACAGGCATCACACGCTGGTCGCGGCGGGTGATTGAAATAGTTGCAGTCCTGGCAACGCTGCACGACCAGCCTGTGCTGCTTGGTCGCTTCCCAGAACGGTTGCGAGAGTTCGTCTGGTGCGGGAAGTGGTTTCTTGCTGCGATCTGGCATGAGATGGTCCTTTGGCTGTGTCTAGTCCCACACTGTTTTCAGAAATGTAGATGCCCGAATGGTTGGGTCATTTGTAATCAAATCTAGATTGAGCGACCGTGCTGTACCGGCGATCAATCGGTCGTGTAGTTCTGGGACATCGGTAATTTCTGCCGCCGATTGGACAACGGCGAGGCTCATGGGAAATTCTTTGTAGCTAGGAAACTGTTCAAGATACGTAGTAACCGTGCGGAGCGAGACACTGATTCTTTGCTTCTCAGAAAGGTAGAGGATTTCCGCAAAGACCAGCGCTGGGATATAAACAGTCGCAGTTCCTGACTCAACCGCGTCAAATATGGCCCTGGCTACCGGTCCCAATCTGCGCCGCTCGATACGAAGGACCAGTCCCATGGTGTCTGTCACAAATTCACTCGCGGGGATAGAGATGCTCATAGTCTTCAAATTCTTTTTCTAGATGAGCCTCCTCATTGCGGCTCAATTGCTTCAACTCCTCTTCGAGCAAAGCGCTGTGGAGTTCCTCTTCAAAGGCCTGCGGTTGTTGCGCTCGTTTACGTAGAAAATAAATAAAATCGGCGATCTCAGCGAGGAGTTCTGGTGGAAGCCCTTGAATGCCTTTAATGATAAGTTGTCGGTAAGTTTGTTCAGTCATCTGCATCGTCTCCACTAAGAGATGGGTTGAAACTCCATTGGGTCCCTGATGTATATGGTAAATTCATTCAATGCTCTGGCCAGATGTACCGTCAAGTGGTGGACGATCGAAGAATTTTTTCCGGTATTCTTCGTGAAGTACCCCTTCAAGCTTCAGGGCTTCCCTTTCCGTGGTCGTTTCAGTGTAATCGGAGCGTAGGCATTCGTGTGGAATAAGCTCTTCAAAATGCCACTTAAAAAATTCGCGACCAGCGTGGTGCGAAGCCTTCAGACCTTCTGCGGCTTGACGGAACATCCGGATTCTTGTTCCGAGATTATTCGATTTCCCAATATGAAGAATTCCAAGCGGATCAACTCCGCCAAGCCTTCCAATGGGCAGCGGCTCGCCATGCTTTGTGCACGCTCGAATGCGATAAACTCCGGGCTTGCCTCGCATGTTGAGGTGATGCGCGGAGTTGAATAACCGGTAAGGTGTCGACCATTTTAGATCTTCATCCTTCATTTCTTCCTCCTCCGGAACAACCAAAGACTGGACCTCGGATTTGTTTCTGCGAGGCAGTTTAAAGAGACTGACTCTCTGCCGCAAGGCGCTCGCACGCTTCTTCAGCGATTTTCCTGGTTTCCAGGGCTTTTGTTCAGCACACTCGCTGTCGTGCGAAAATGCAGCTTGGCAACTTGGCTTAACGCTTCTTTGCCGTGCCGCCGCACGAATTCTTTGCCTGCGGTGATAACCACGTCACTTGCTCCTTTGGGGAAAACTATACCGTAGCGGGTGCTCAGTGTCGTAGGCTGGGTTGAGCAACGCGAAACCCAGCAGGGCTGGAATTCGTTCCTCTCATTCCAGCTTACAAAACTAGCTGATTTGAGCCATCAGTGTGGCACTTTCTTGATCCAAGGCTGAGAGAGCTTTCTGAATCAAATCAACTTCGCGTGCCTCGAAGTACGCTTCCCCACATTGGGTGCATACCCAGGCGGGAATAGCATTCCAGTGCACATGATAGTCTTTTCGGTCGATCGTAAAAGGCGCTGTGGATTTTTCCATCCGACCCTTACAGTGGATGCATTCCATCGTTAGAGTCTCCTCTTGAAATCACGTGACCATTGCGTGGGGTCCGGCAGATATGCCGTGATGATTGCCAGGTAATCATCCTTGGGCGAGCACACCGCATGGATGGGACGCCCTCCTTCTCCGAACCCCAAAAGAAGACAACTATGACCACGAGCGTCTTCAGGGTAGTCTTCGATTAGCTCACCCTGGGTAGCCACGGTCTCGACCTCTATCGTAATAGGGAGGACAGATGTGGCCCTTTCTAACAAAAGCTGAGCGCGAGATTGTAGAGCCATGTCTTTTTCTCCTTCCTAGACATCGCATTGATATCCGCTATGCAGTGTAGAGACACCTCTCCAGCGCTGCAAGGCTCTGACAAGCTTTTTTCAGGGAAAGATTCTCAATCTGCTCCCCTGTCCTCCGGGACTGAGCCCAGCACACTCACAGTCGTACGGAAGTGTAGTTTTGCTACCTGACCCAATGCCTCCGCGCCGTGCTGCCGTACGAATTCTTTGCCCGCGGCGATGACTGCGTCGCTTGCTCCCTTGGGTAGGGGCACGCCGTAGCGTGTGCTCAGTTCCTGGAGACGACGAAGAAATTCAGCGCGGGCGATAATCGAAGCGGCAGCGACGGCAACCTCTTCCTCTGCACGTGGTTTCTGGATCAATGTCACCGTCCGTCCCTTGGTCATGAGCGCGCTTTTGAGGAATCGTTCGTCACCGAACTGGTCGGCGACCACGCGGTCGCAAGGAACTTTTTCCAGCAAGTTCTCGATCGCCCGTGCATGGCCCCAGGCGAGTAAGCGGTTCAGATTCTTCAGGGAAGCGTGCAGACTGTTATACCGCTCCGGACCGATCGCCACGACCGTAAAGGGACACAGACCGCGAATCTGTTCAGCGAGAGTGGCCGCTTTCTTATCAGAGAGTGTCTTACTATCACGCACGCCTGCAGCCCGGAGTTGCTCTTCCTGCTCGCGCGCAACATAAACGCTAGCGATGACCAAGGGGCCGAAGTAATCGCCTTTGCCTGACTCATCGCTACCGATCTGGCCGCCGATTGTGCTCATGCGGATTCGGGAGAGCGTAGGGTGGCGGCAGGGAAGCGAGCTTCGTTGCGGACGATCACCTTGCCGTCACGGACCTCCAGACGACCCTCGGCGAAAAGTTGGATCGCCTGGGGGTAAATGTGGTGTTCCTGGACCAGGATGCGCGCACTCAGGCTCTCTTCGCTGTCATCTGGATAGACCGGCACGGCAACCTGTACGATGATCGGTCCGTGGTCCATCTCCTCATCGACAAAATGGACAGTCGCGCCGGAGATCCGTACTCCGCGTTCCAGGGCCTGCCGCTGGGCGTGGGTGCCGGGAAACGCTGGCAACAGGGCCGGGTGGATGTTCATGATGCGTTGCGGGAAAGCGCGGATAAAGAACGGAGAGAATAAGCGCATGAACCCGGCGAGGACAACTAACTCCACGTGATAGTCTTGCAACGTCTTGATCAGCTCAGTCTCGAACGCTTCACGCGAGGAGAAGTCTTTGTGCGAGAGGACGACCACAGGCAGGCCCTGGCGTCGAGCGCGGGTGAGGCCGTAAGCATCACCACGGTTGCTGACTACCACGCTGATTGTGGCTGTGAGTTCGCCTCGCTCGCTAGCATCAATGATCGCCTGCAAATTGGTGCCGCTGCCAGAGATGAGTATGCCGAGGGGAAGTGGAGAGGTCATATGATTGATCTCTTTGAAGTTCGTGCTGCGACAAGCTCAGCACGAACGGTTTTCGTCAGAAGATATACATACTAACCCGATCACCCTGAGCTTGTCGCAGGGTGACCTAAGAGTTGACCGCGCGCGCAAGGGTGAAAACATCGACCAGCTCAGCGTCAGCACAGCAGAGTACTTTCGCGCATTCCTCGATAGTGGCCCCGGAAGTGTAGACATCGTCCACCAGGAGCACCCGTTTTCCTTTCAGTCGTTCAGGGGCTACAACTGTAAATGCGCTACGGACATTGGCGCGGCGTTCGCTGGCGCTGAGCTGGGTTTGGGGCATAGTCGGTCGCGTGCGTTCCAACAAGAATGGGTCAAGCTTGATTTGCCGCGCGCGGCCAATAGCCCGCGCCAGGATCAGGGCCTGATTAAACCCGCGCCAGCGCAGACGATCAAGGTGGAGGGGAACCGGTATAATCAAATCATAAACTTGACTCTCCAAAGGGAAATGCACAGCTCCGAGATTTGCCAAGGTTTGGCCGGCGCTCAGATTCCGGTGATACTTAAAATTTTGGATTGCCTTACTGAGCGGATGAGGAGTCGTCTCTCCGCTCTGGTAACGAGCCCAGGATCGAGCCTGGCGAAATGCCGGAGGATGAGCCTGACAACGGCCACATAAATGATCCGGCCCGGCTGCGGTTGCGAATGGAATGCCACAGCACAGACACATCGGCGACTCGATGGGGTGGATGAATTTCCTGCACACCGGGCAGAAACTCTCTTGCGGTTCAACCAACGCCCGACAGCCCAGGCATTGCTGCGGGTACAGAAGTGCAAGCACCGAGGTCAGGATGCTACTCATACTGCCTCTTCTCGCCGCTTTTTTTAGCTTTCCCATACTGGTGGTGAAAGTTTATGCGGTTGATGCCGATAAAAATGACATGAAACAGTTTTTCCAAGGGCTTGTCTTGGGTGCCGCGCTCATGTATGGGTACCTGTACCATAGCGCGGGTCTCCTCGCGAGGTTGCAACTCTGGTTTGGTTCGACAGCCGGTCAGTACCGTGAAGATCGCCACTCTGAGGAAGCAGAAAAAGCCCTGCATGGCTCCCTGCTTCAGCGAGATCTGTGGCCTAAAGATGAGGAAAACACGCGTGGGTAAAAGACAAGAAAGGAGCTGGCCATGGCCGCAGAGGCAAGTCCTGGGGGGACGAAACAGCGCCCAATCGCTGACATGTTGAGATTACCGACTGCCCCCGGCGAGAAACCGTACTTGGTGGGCTATCGGTGCCAAGGGTGTGGCGCGGCGTACATAGGCGAGGGGCGAGTCGGCTGCAGCAAGTGTACGTCAACCGAACCCTTGAAGGAAATCAAGCTGAGCGAGCGCGGATCGCTCTACGTCTATTCGATTGTTCACCAGTCGGTGCCCGGCGTTCCTGTGCCCTACGTATCCGCGATCGTAGACCTTCCCGAGGGGGTCAGCGTTCGTTGCAACCTCGTCGATATTGAGCCGGATCCGGCCAAGATCAAATTCGGTATGCCGGTCGAGATGATCACACGCAAGATACGCGAGCGCAAAGAAAAGAACGCCGAAGGGGCCGAAGAAACGATCGAGATCATTGCTTTCTTCTTCAAGCCTAGCCAGAATTAGCGTTGACTCAGCAGGCAGCAAAGGAGGCGACTTATGAGAGATGTATACGTACTCGGCGTAGGGATGATCAAATTCGGTCGGTATCCGGACAAGGATGTTCCCCAGCTTGGCGCTGATGCTGCCGTGCTGGCGCTCAAAGACGCCGGCGTGTCGATCAAAGATGTAGAAATGTTCGTCTGCGGTAATCTGTTTCAGGCTAACGCCATGAACGCCCAGCGCATTTTGCAACAGATTGGCCAAACTGGTATTCCCGCCCTCAATGTGTCGAATGCTTGTGCTACTGGCTCAACCGCGTTCCGTGAAGCCTACATCGGTGTTGCCTCTGGCATGTACGATGTAACGATGGCGGTCGGTGTCGAGCAGATGGGCAAGATGGGGCTCCTGGGCGGCGGCGCGCGCAGCGGCGGCGAGAGTGTTGAAGGCGTCCTGGGCAGTGGTCTGATGCCCGCGGTCTTTGGTCAGGCTGGTGTAGAGCACATGCGCAAGTATGGCACCACTGCTGAGCAGTTCGCCAAAGTGTCGGTGAAGAACCATAAACACTCGGTCCATAATCAGCTTTCCCAGTATCGCATCGAGGTCAAGCTGGAAGATGTGCTGAAGGCGCGCATGGTGGCCTATCCCAATACCCTCTACATGTGCTGTCCCACTGGCGACGGCGCAGCGGCGGCTATCCTGGTTTCGGCCGACAAAATGAAGCAGTACACCACTAAGCCGATCAAGGTGGCGGCCTCGGTTCTCACTTCCGATCCCTATACTGACCGTGACCTCACTCTGCCTGACGTGAACACGTTGACCAAAAATGCGGCCAAACAGGCATACGAAAAGGCCGGGCTTGGAGCCAAGGACCTCAATCTCATCGAACTGCACGACTGCTTTGCTACCGCCGAATTGCTCCATTACGACAACCTGGGCCTGTGTTCAGAGGGCGAGGCTGGTCGCATGATTGACGAGGGGCGTACCGCTCTGGGTGGGGACATCCCAGTCAACGTCAGCGGGGGGCTCCTGTCCAAAGGGCATCCGCTCGGCGCCACCGGCGTGGCAAATATCTACGAGATCGTTACTCAGCTACGCGGTCAGGCGGGAGCCCGGCAGGTGCAAGGAGCGAAGGTCGGTTTGGCCCATGTCATCGGTCTGGGGTCCGCTTGCACGATTAACATTCTTACGGCGTAGAAAACCATCGTTTGCGTATTACCGGCGGGGGTTGGTTTATGAGAAAGCCAGCCCCCGCGGTGTTTGTGCGTAAGAACGGAGAGCGGCTACCGCATAGGAGGGGAGAGCTATGGAACTGCCGATCGTCAAACGGCTCAAACGAGATCTAGAAGGTCTCTACCACGAACTCAATGTCCGTATCCCCAAAGACTTGCAAGAAGCCGCCGCCCACGGAGACCTGAGCGAGAATGCTGAATACGAAGCCGCCCGCGCCCGGCAAGACTTCGTCCGCGCCCGTATCGCCCAACTCGAGGAACGGATGCGTCAGCTTGCTCTCTATAACCTCTCGAGCATTCCTCAATCAGTGATCGCCTATGGCAGTCGAGTGAAGCTTGAAGATGTCGAGGTTGGCGAGGTGATGGAGTATCAGATCGTCTTCCCTGAAGAGGTGGACCCTGCGGCTGGGTACATCTCTTTGCACTCACCCCTCGGCCAAGCGCTACTCCACAAAGAAGTTGGCGATGAGGTCGAAGTGATCACTCCCCAAGGGAAACGCTACTATCAGATCATTAGCTTGTTGACGCTGCATGATCTCAATGGAGGGGCGCGCGTCTAAGGGGCTGAGATGAGAAGCGCCCCTTGCGCACAGGCGCGGGATCGTTTAAGTTCTCTGGGGAGAGGAGGGCAGAAGAAAGTGGGCGGTGTGCCCACTTTTTTTTTCCTGGATGCATTCTGCGGTCCAAGACATTATCCAGCAAGTCACCGCTCTTGTCAGCCCGTTGGTTGAGGAAGAGGGAATTGAACTCTGGGGAGTGGGTTTTCGCTCGGAAGCTGGCCGCTGGGTATTACGCCTCACGCTCGATCGTGAAGGAGGCATTTCGCTGGACGATCTCTCACGGTTTCATCGGCAGCTGAGCGACCTGCTTGACGCTCATGATCCCGTGCCCTGGCGCTACACCCTGGAAGTCTCTTCGCCCGGGATCAACCGCCCGCTCTTGCGTCCTTCTCATTACCAGCGCTACCTCGGGAAGCGTGTCCGGATTCAGACCCGCCAAGCGCAGCACGGAAGGCGGATATTTGTCGGCACCCTCAGCGAGGTAGGCGAGACCAGGGTCAGTCTCCTCGATGGCGACGTCGGCGAAGTGTGGGTTGCCTGGGACAATGTCCTCAAAGCGACCGCTGAGTATGATTTTCCAGTCCCTAGCAGCAAGAAAAAAGGGACATTGCGCTAAGAACGAGAGGAAAGAACATGCAGCCAGATCTTAATCGGGTGATCGAGCAGGTCAGCAAGGAAAAAGGCATGGACCGCAGCGTGATCATCGAAGCACTGGAAAGCGCGATGCTCTCGGCTGCCCACCGCACCTTCAGTCAGAAACGTATCGAAGCGAAGTTCAATCCGGATCTCGGTGAGGTCGAGTTGTTTGAGATCAAGACCGTCGTGGACACGGTCACCAGTCCGGAAACCGAGGTTGATCTCGTCACGGCTCGGAGCACCCTCGATCCTGAAGCCCAAGCCGGCGACGAACTGTTGAGTAAACTGCCGGCCACCGCCTTCGGTCGGATTGCCGCTCAGGTGGCGAAGCAGAGTGTTATCCAAAAGGTCCGTGAGGCCGAACGCGAACTGATCTATAACGAGTTCAAGAATCGCAAGGGGGAATTGTTCTCGGGCATCGTGCAGCGCGTGGAGAAGCGAAACATTATCGTTAACCTAGGCCGCACGGACGCGGTGTTACCGGAAAAGGAGCAGATTCCGTGGGAACGATACCGTCAGGGAGATCGTATTCGTGCCTACATCCTCGATGTGGAAATGTCCCACAAAGGACCACAAATTATCCTCTCGCGCACTCATCCCGGCTTTCTCATCAAACTTTTTGAGCAGGAAGCGCCGGAAGTCTATGAAGGGATCATCGAAATCAAAAGTGCGGCGCGTGAGCCTGGCAGCCGGGCTAAGATTGCCGTGCATTCAACGGACCCGGACGTCGACCCGGTCGGTGCTTGTGTGGGAGTGAAAGGCACGCGGGTCCAGGCCGTTGTCCAAGAATTGCGCGGAGAGCGCGTGGACATCGTGCCCTGGACGCCGGATCCAGCGGAGTATGTCTGCCGTGCCCTTTTGCCAGCCAAAGTCTCGAAGATTATTCTCGACGAAGAAGAGCGCGCCATGGAGGTGATTGTTCCAGACGACCAACTGTCCCTGGCGATCGGTAAAAAAGGGCAGAACGTGCGGCTCGCTTCACGCCTTACCGGCTGGCGGCTCGATGTTCGCTCCGAGTCCGAAGTCGAACTGGAACATTCCCGTACTCTGGAGTCCCTCTTGGCCGTGCCGGGGATCGGCGATGTGACTGCGGAATTGTTGTATCAGAATGGCTTCAAGTCGGCCGCAGAGGTTGCGGAAGCAGACCTGGATGCCCTCCTTGAGGTCGAAGGCCTCGGGCAGGAAAAAGCGGCCGCTGTCCTGCAAGCCGCACGCGAATATATTGCTGCCAAAGCGACTGCGGCTGAGCCGGTGCCCGTCGAGCCTACGGCTTCAGAGGAAGCAGCGGATCCTGTACAGGAATGAATGCGAAACAAACAGCACCAATCCGTATGTGTGTCGGATGCGGGGTCCGAGATATCCAGAGCCAACTTTTGCGCTTTACCCTCGGGCCAGAGGGGGGGCTGGTCTCTGGACGAGGCAAGGGACGTGGGGGGTATCTCCACCCGCGGCGGGGGTGTGTGCGGGCCTTCACGGCTTCGCGTTCTAGATTTGTTCGTTCGTTGCGAGTTGTGGTGTCACGGGAAGTGCGAGAACGCTACGCCACGCTGCTTGAACACAGCACGACGCTGTGGTCCTAAAGGTGAGGTCATATGCCACGGAAACGTATCCATGAACTAGCCAAAGAGTGGGGGATGGAGACCCGCCAGGTACTCGTCAAGCTCGCGGAGCTGGGTATTCACGGCAAAAAGGCCGCGAGTATTCTCACCGACCACGAGATTGCGCTGGTGCGTTCGGCGGCCGAGCCGCATGAGGTCCTGCAACCGGTGATGGGGGAGGAGAAGCTGGTGGCTGAACGGATCGTGACCGAAATGGATCAAAAGAGTGAGCATATGGTCACTATTCGTGAGGAAGTGCGTGAAACGCGCATTGGCCGTGACATTATCCGCCGCCGCCCCACGCGGGTTGAGGTGATGCCAGAGGAAGAAGCTGCTCTCGCGGAGTCTCATCCAGAGCCGTATGTTGAGCCGGCGTTTGTTTCCTCGGCGATGGAAGAGCCGTTCGCTGCTCCCACGCCATTGGCCTTTGATCTGCCTCTGCCTGAACCAGAATCGCTTGCCTCTCCGCTGCCGAGCGAAAGCGTTTCCCCTGTCGTATCAGCGCCGGAGCCGGGGGTGGCACGGCCGGAGTCGACCTCGCCGACTCCACCTCCCGTCGTGTTGCGTAGCGAGCAACCGCCGCGGGTTGTCGTCCCAGAACCACGCAAAGAACGAGCGCCGGTTGTCGTTGTTCCGCCTGCGGTGCCGAGGCCCGAGGCCGGCCCAGAGGCGCCGCGTCCATCGCGTGTCCTGGGTCGCATCGATCTGGGAAAGATCGCCGCCGAGGCCAAGTCGCGGACTGAGGTCAGACCCCGAACCCAACTCACTGCGGCGGCGGCCCCGAGTGTCAGTCCCCCGCGCGAGGCCGTTCCCCCTGGCGAAGGAGGAATGCCGGTTGCGGCGGCGAAAAGACCGAAGAAGCGCAAGGTCATTCGCAAACCCGAGATGGCCGAGACGCAGGAGCGAGACCTGCGCCTCTCCCGCGGAGCGAAGAAAAAGCGTATCCTGCCCGGGAAAGAACAGAAACAGACGGAGATCACCGTGCCCAAGGCGAGTAAACGGGTGGTACGCATCTCCGAAGTAGTCACAGTCGGTGATTTAGCCCACAACTTGGGGATAAAGGCGAGCGAGGTGATCAAGAAGCTCATGAGTCTCGGTGTCATGGCCACGATTAACCAGGTGCTCGACGCCGATACTGCCACCTTGGTGGCGGCGGACTTCGACTATACGGTGGAGAACGTGGCCTTTGACGTTGAGTCCGTCCTGGACGGCCACGAGGCGCAGGAGAGCGAAGAGCATCTCGTCTCGCGCCCCCCAGTGGTCACTATTATGGGCCATGTCGATCACGGCAAGACCTCTTTGTTGGATGCGATCCGCCAGACGCATGTGACCGCTCAGGAGCAAGGAGGAATCACTCAACATATTGGTGCCTACAGCGTGTATCTGGATGGACGGAGTGTGACCTTCCTTGACACCCCTGGCCACGAAGCGTTTACCGCCATGCGTGCTCGTGGCGCCAAGGTGACTGACCTCGTAACCTTGGTCGTGGCGGCGGACGATGGCGTCATGCCGCAGACAGTGGAAGCGATCAACCATGCTCGAGCCGCCGGAGTTCCCGTGATTGTCGCGGTCAATAAAATCGATAAACCTGGCGCTGACCTGGAGCGAGTCAAGCGCGAACTGATGACGCATGGACTCTTGTCGGAAGAACTGGGCGGAGAAACGATTTTTGCTCCGGTCTCGGCCAAGACCGGCGAGGGGATTCCGCATCTGCTGGAAATGATTTTGTTGCAGGCCGATGTGATGGATCTCCGCGCCCATCCGGAAAAGATGGCGCGCGGCACGATTGTCGAAGCCAAGCTTGACCGGGGGCGCGGACCTGTCGCGACGGTCTTGGTCCAGGAAGGGCTGTTGAAGGTCGGGGATCCGTTTGTGTGCGGCGCGCAGTACGGTCGGGTGCGGGCGATGCTCGACAGTTGGGGGAATAAGGTCGAAAAGGCGTCACCCTCGGTGCCGGTGGAGATTCTCGGCCTCTCCGGAGTCCCGGAAGCGGGGGATCGCTTCGTCGTCCTGAACGATGAAGCCAAGGCGCGACAGGTGGCCGAACATCGCCGGGTCAAGCGGCGCGAGACCGAGTTGATCAAGAGTGGTGGTCGGGCCACGCTCGAAGATTTTTACCAGCAGAGTCAGGCCGGCGAAATTAAGGAACTACGGGTGATTATCAAGGCCGACGTCCAGGGCTCGGTTGAAGCGGTAAGCGATGCGCTCCGCCGTCTCTCGACCAAAGAGGTTAAGCTGACGATCTTGCACTCCTCGGTCGGCGGTATTTCGGAGTCGGACGTCCTCCTCGCCTCCGCGTCGAAGGGCGTCATTATTGGCTTCAATGTGCGGCCTGAGAGCAAGGGCACGCAATTGGCCGAGCGCGAGGGTGTGGAGATTCGGCTCTACGGCATTATTTACGAAGTGATTGCCGACATTCGCGCGGCGCTGGAAGGCCTGCTTGAGCCGACCTATCGCGAGAAGTCGTTGGGTCGTGCCGAGGTCCGTCAGGTGTTTACTATCTCGAACGTCGGTCCGGTGGCCGGCTGCGTGGTCAGCGAAGGGCGGATGGTGCGCGGATCCCTGGCTCGTTTAGTGCGCGACCACGTCGTCGTGCATCAGGGCCGTATCGCCAGTCTGCGCCGGTTTAAGGATGATGTCCGTGAGGTGGTGGCTGGGACTGAATGCGGAGTAAGCCTGGAGAACTTCCAAGATGTCAAAGCTGGGGATGTCATCGAGGCCTACGAACTCGAGCAGATCTTGCGCCGCCTGGAAACCCGACCGCAGGAAGTGGAGCGGCGAGTCTGAGGTCACCTCATGGTCGTGGGGGTGTTGCGGCTGACACTCTATCTGGCGGAGAGTCACTCGCTCAAGGAAAAACGCGCGGTGCTGCGTAAAATCAAAGCGCGCGTGCGCAACGAGTTCAATGTCTCAATTGCCGAGTGTGACGAGCACGATCTGTGGCAAAAAACTCTGCTAGGCATCTGCCAGGTGGGGGTAGATCAGCCATACGTTGACGGTGCCCTGCGTGCAGTCGTGCGCTTTATCGATGAACTCCATCTCGCCGAAGTTGGCGGGGAAGAAATCGAGTTTCTGCATTACTAACGAGGGGCATTCAGCGGTCAGCTAGACAAGGAAAGCCATTCGCCGTCAGCCGGACAAGGATAAATGAGAGATTTTGTACCTCTTCCTGTTGTTCCTGGTGGACGGGTTCTTGTCCCGTCTTGTTTTGGCTGAAAGCTGAAAGCTGATCGCTTTATTCTCGCTGAAAGCTGATCGCCAACTGTCATGCCTTCCCGACGCCCTGAACGGGTGAAAGAATTGCTCCTCCAGACAGTTGCCGAGGTGCTACTGCGTGAAGTCAAAGACCCGCGCGTGAGTGGGGTGACACTGACCGGTGTGACGATCAGTCCCGACCTCAAGATCGCCAAGATTTTTTTTAGCACGTTGCGCGCCGAGAACCAGCTTGCGGCCTTGGCCGGCCTACACAGCGCAACAAACTACATCAAGCGCCAGATTGCCGACCGTTTGCACTTGCGCCATACGCCGAATTTGCATTTTCTCTATGACACCATGCTGGAAAGAGCCAACCATCTGGAAAGCCTGCTGCGGCAGATCGGCGAGAAAGAACAATAGTGTCCCAATTGAATGGCATCCTGCTGGTGGATAAACCCGAGGGCCTCACGTCCGCCGAGGTCGTGCGAGTAGTGAAGAAAGCCTGGGCGGTGGACAAGATCGGTCACCTCGGTACCCTCGATCCCTTTGCGACTGGACTGCTGCCCCTCTGTCTCGGTACCGGCACCAATATTGCCCAGTTCCTTATAACTGAACGTAAGGCGTATACCGGCACCATCCGGCTAGGGGCCGAGACCGATACCCTCGATGTGACTGGATCGATCACCCACACCGCGCCTGTACCGTCGTGTGGACCGGAGGTCCTGCGCGAGTTGGAGCACCGTTTTTCGGGAGAGCAGTGGCAGACTCCGCCGATGTATTCCGCCCTGAAGAGAAACGGAGTGCCACTCTACAAACTCGCCCGCCGTGGGATCATGGTCGAGCGCGAAGCCCGTCAAGTGGTCATCGAAAAGTTCACGTTGGCGCAAACCGGAAACGACACGCTCGGCTTTTCCCTCTCCTGCTCCAAAGGCACGTATGTCCGCTCTTTGGCTGCCGATCTGGGCGCGGCACTAGGCTGTGGTGCGCACTTGGTGACCCTGCGGCGGACCGCTGTCGGTCCCTTTACTGTCAGCGAGGCGATCCCTTTTCCTCTTCTCTCCGATTGGCCGGTAGGAGATGCTCTTCCCATTCTTTCTCCAGCGCAGGCGCTGCGTGACTACCGGGCCTTGCCGGTCTCTCCTCAAATGGCGGCACGACTCCGCCGCGGGCAACAAGAGGCTTTGCGTGTCCTGCCTTGCGCCGAGTCGTCACACGAGACGGTCCGGCTTCTGTCCGCCGACGGTGAACTAGTGGCTGTGGCGGAGTGGCGACAGGGGCGGTGGCACCTGTTGCGGGTGTTGTAACCTTTACACTGGGAAAACGGCGTGTTAAGGGAGAACTCAACAAAATGCAAAAGAAGAAAGGGCCAGCATGCAGGAAGCGGAACGTAAAAACGGAATAATTCAGCAGTTTCACGTGCACGAGACCGATACCGGCTCTCCCGAGGTTCAGGTTGCCCTCCTCACCAAGCAAATTGAGCACCTGACCGCACACTTCAAAACTCACACCAAAGATCATAGCTCCCGGCGCGGTCTCCTGCGGATGGTTGGGCGGCGGCGTCGCCTCCTCGACTATCTCCGTGGGGTTGACTATCAACGCTATCGCACCCTGATCGAGCGCCTAGGGCTCCGTCGCTAAGCGTTTCTTTCTTTCCGCTCGCAACCGCTTCCTGAGATGGCGTTACGGTGAACGCCGGGGGCAAGGTACCCGCACATGTACAAAAAGATCGAAATGGAATTCTATGGGCGCTCCCTCTCCATCGAGACCGGGCGCATGGCCAAGCAGGCCGGCGGTGCCGCGGTGATCTCTTACGGAGAAACCGTGGTGCTGGTGACGGCGGTGGCGTCTACCTCTGTGCGTGAAGGAATAGACTTCTTCCCGCTGACGGTTGATTACCAGGAGCGTACCTTTGCCGCAGGTAAAATTCCCGGCGGTTTCTTCAAGCGGGAAGGGCGACCCTCGGAGCGAGAGATCCTCACTTCGCGCTTAGTTGATCGAGCGCTGCGGCCGCTGTTTCCTGAGGGGTTTTTCTGCGAGACACAGGTGGTCGCCTCGGTACTCTCAGTCGATCGCGAGAACGATGCCGATACGGTGGCGTTGATCGGCGCATCGGCGGCGCTGCAGGTTTCCGATATTCCTTTCCGTGGGCCCATTGCCGGCGTGCGCATCGGTCGGCTGCAGGGCGCCTTGACGGTCAATCCTTTACAGAGTCAGTTCGCTGCCAGTGATATTAATCTCTTCGTCGCGGTTGGTCGCGACGCTATTGTCATGGTTGAGGGTGGCGGACGAGTCGTTCCTGAAGAGGAGATGCTTGAGGCGCTGTTCTTGGCGCAAGAAGCGGCGAGGCCGGTCCTGGACGCGCAGGAGGAAATCGCGCGAGTCGTGGGCAAACCGAAACGCTCACTCGTTGTGGTTCCGCCCGATACCACGTTGATCGGTCGGGTGCATGATCTGGCTGCGGACAAATTGCGCGCCGCCTTTGCGATCGCGGCCAAGCACGAACGCGGGGCGGCGGTCGCGGCGGCGAAGCAGGAAGTCAGAACTGCCCTGGCTGAGGAATATGCCGGTCGGGAGAAGGAAGTAGGGGCCGTCTTCGAAGAACTGGAAAGCAAGACGCTGCGCGTGTTGGTTGTGCGGGAGAACCGGCGTGTAGACGGACGTGGCCTCACGGACGTCCGTCCCATTTCCTGCGAGGTCAACGTACTGCCGCGCACCCACGGGTCCGCCTTGTTTACTCGCGGCGAGACTCAGGCCCTGGTCGTTGCCACCCTGGGGACCGCATCCGACGAGCAAAAGGTCGATGCGCTGATCGGTGAGCAGTACAAGAAATTTATGCTGCATTACAACTTTCCCCCTTTCAGTGTGGGAGAAGTGCGGCCGTTACGTGGCCCTGGACGGCGTGAGATCGGCCACGGCGCCTTGGCCGAGCGGGCGCTCCAGGCCGTGCTGCCGGGAGAAAGCGATTTCCCCTATACCGTCCGCATTGTCTCCGAGATTCTCGAATCGAACGGCTCCTCGTCAATGGCCACGGTGTGCGGGGGAGCGCTCTCGCTCATGGATGCCGGTGTACCGATCAAAGCGCCGGTAGCCGGGATCGCCATGGGTTTGATCAAAGAAGGGGAAGAGATCCGTATCCTGAGCGACATTTTGGGTGACGAAGACCATCTCGGCGATATGGATTTCAAAGTCGCCGGGACTGCCGAGGGCATCACTGCCTTGCAAATGGACATCAAGATCTCCGGTGTCACCCGCGAGATTATGCAGCAGGCGCTGTACCAGGCCAGGGAAGGACGGCTGCATATCTTGACGCAGATGGCGCAGGCGCTTGCCGCGCCACGGCCTGAAGTAGCGGGGCACGCGCCGCGCATCGTGACCCTCAAAGTGAAGCCCGACAAGATCCGCGAGATCATCGGCCCAGGCGGAAAAATGATTCGCTCGATCATCGAGGAAACGGGAGTCAAGATCGATGTCGAAGACGACGGCACGGTCTATGTCTCCTCTCAGGACGGAGACTCGATGGCTAGAGCGGTGGAGCGGATCAACCGCATTACCGCTGAGGCGGAGGTCGGCAGGGTCTACAAGGGCACTGTGCGTAAGGTGGTGGACTTTGGCGCGTTCGTCGAGATTCTCCCCGGGACAGATGGTCTGTTGCACATCTCTCAGATCGGGGCTGGTCGCGTGCGCCGAGTGGCCGACGTGCTCAGAGAAGGCGACGAGATCATGGTCAAAGTGCTGGAGATTGATCGCCAGGGCAAGATTCGTTTGAGCCAGCGTGAAGTGCAGCAAGACGGTCAGAGTGCACAAGGGAAGAGCTGAGATGGTGCAGCGCACGGTGCTCGCCAACGGACTGCGCCTGCTCTCCGAAGAAGTGCCGGGCATGCCCTCGGTAACGGTGGGCATCTGGGTCGAGAACGGCTCGCGCGACGAAGACCCTCAGGAAAACGGCGTCTCCCATTTTCTCGAGCATCTGTTCTTTAAAGGGACGGAACGACGCACCGCCGCCGGCATCGCCGAGGAGATCGACGCGATCGGCGGTGTGCTCGATGCTTTCACCGGCAAAGAATACACTTGCTATTACGCCAGAGTGCTGACCGAGCACCTGTCTCTCGCTCTGGATCTGCTCCTCGATGTCTTTCTCTGTTCCCGCTTTGCTGACGAAGAGATAGAACGGGAACGCTCGGTCATCTGTCAGGAGATTGCGCAAATCGAAGACACTCCCGACGACTTGATTCACGATTTGTTTGATCTCGACTTCTGGCGCGGACATCCGCTCAGCCGGCCGATTTCCGGCACGGCGGCGACGGTGTCGCGATTGCAACGGGCAGATTTCCTGGGCTACCTCGACCGTCGCTACCGTCCCGACCGCATCTTTATGACAATGGCCGGTGGCGCGCGACACGAGGAATTGGTTGACCAGGCCGGCTCGGCCCTTTCTGTCCTCACCGGGAAGGCGGTGACTCGGGAGACTCCCCCCCCGACTGCCTGCGCCGGTGTCTATCCCCACCAGCGCGATCTTGAGCAGATGCATGTGTGTCTGGGGGTCCCCTGCGTATCGCAACTCGACCCAGACTGGTACGCGGCGTATTTGCTCCATACTGCCCTTGGTGGGGGGATGAGTTCGCGCCTGTTCCAGGAGATCCGCGAACGCCGTGGCCTGGCGTACGATGTCACCTCTTTTCTCTCGACATACCGAGACACTGGCTATCTCGGGGTCTACGTTGCCACCAGTGCGGCCTGGGTGCCTGAAGTGATGGAAATCACCTGCTCGACATTGCACAGCATCGCGCAGGAGGGCATCTCTGCTGAAGAACTACGCCGGGCTAAGGGGCACGCCAAGGGCGGGCTGCTCCTTGGCTTAGAAACCAGCGAGGCGCGGATGAACCGTCTCGCTCGCTGTGAGATCTATTTCAAGCGTTACATTCCGATCCCCGAGGTCGCCGAGCGGGTCGAGCATGTCACTCTTGATGATGTGCATGCTCTAGCCGCGCGCTGCTTTACCGATGAAAACCGCGCCCTGACTCTACTGGGTGAGCTTCCCGCCTCGTCTGATTATCAGGCGCTGCTCGACGTATAATCCATGGCCGCCGAACTAGTCGTGCCGGTGACCCGTGTTCGTGCTGCCGCTGATCCTCTGCCACTTCCGCGTTACATGACCGCCGACGCGGCTGGGATGGACATCTACGCTGATTTGACCGAGGACCTGACCATCCTCTCCCTCGGCCGGGCGCTCATTCCTACCGGTTTCGCCCTTGCCTTACCCCAAGGCTACGAGGCGCAAGTGCGACCGCGCAGTGGCCTGGCCTTTCGTTCTGGCCTAACCATCCTGAACTCACCCGGTACGATCGACGCCGACTACCGCGAGGAAGTGCAAATCCTCGTCATCAATCTTGGCGACCAGCCGGTGCAGATTCGTCGTGGCGAGCGCATCGCCCAGTTGGTGGTGGCGCCGGTCTCGCGCGTGCGCTGGCAAGAGGTCGAACAACTCGAATCCACAGACCGTGCAGGTGGGTTTGGGCATACCGACGTGAAGGACTCTCACAAATTGTAGAGCCTCTCTTTCCTTTGAGAGTCAGATAGAAAAAGGCAAAATCATAGATAACCTAGAAGTCCGGGGGCGTAGTAGAGATGACTTTGCCCACGGGAGGATAAAAACTATGGAAGGACAACGACCGTATGAAGAAATTTTGACCCGGGCAGAGACCTTGCCCCCGCAGGAATTAACCAGGCTCATCGGCGAGCTGAGCAGGTTTCTGCATGAAAAATATGGAAAGTGGACAGACCTCAAAGGTGTGGAGGAAGTACGGGACTATATCGAGTGGGTCCGCTTTCGCGACTCCCACCATCCAGACGGGAGACACAAGAGTCCCG
>JBGPOI010000022.1:0-21135 GCA_041487975.1 Binatia bacterium
CGATGTGCTGGGCTTGAAAAGTGTCACGTAAAACAGACCAGCGGTCTGGCGGGATCGTCAGCAGCAGCGTCCCTGAGCTGATGAGCCCAAGCGGGTTCAGATTGAAGAATCGACAGATCGTCTGCGTAACCGACAAGATGGGGATTGCATCCAAATCGAGAGTAAGACCTACTCCGGAAGCGGTGGCCAACTCGTAGAGCCCCATGGCGAGTCCGCCTTCGGTCGGATCGTGCATGGCCGTGGCGCCGTGCTCGGCCGCCAGCAACGCTTCCTTGACCACGGAGATGCCAGGCGTATGACGCAGACGCAACGCTGCTTGCCGCAGGGATTCGTTGAGATGAGACCGCAGTTCGGCCGCTTTTTCCGCGGCGAGGATGCTGGTACCTTCGATCCCTGCGGTCTTGGTCATCACTACCAAGTCTCCGGGACGGGCGCCGCCGGAGGTGATGAGTCGGTCTTTGTCCACCACGCCGTGCATATCGCCGATCACTACCGGTTGGGTGACGGCACTGGTCACCTCGGTGTGTCCACCGGTGACAGCGATACCCAACTCTTTACTGGCGGCGTCGATCTGCGCGAAGACTTGGCGCACGGTGTCTTCCGTCGTCCCCAAGGGGAACAGCAAACAAGCCTGAAACCAGCAGGGGCGCGCGCCCATCGTGGCTACGTCGTTGGCATTGACATGGACGGCGTACCAACCGATCTCTTCCGTGGCGAACGTCACCGGGTCGGTCTTGGTAATGAGATACTGTGTGCCAAGGTCGATCACCGCGCAGTCTTCACCGAAACGCGGACCAATCAAGACCCGTGGGTCCGGCGCACCGTTGAGCGCGATGCAGGTCTTGAGTAAGGCAACCGACAATTTTCCGGGAGTGAGCATGGTTCCTGTGTGTGTTAGCATAAAAATCAGCTTTTGCCAGACAAGGAGGCCGCACGATGGCTGAGAATGTGTACGAGATTGCACGTCGGCAGTTTGATAAGGCGGTGCGCTATGTCGACATCAAAACCGGCATCGCCGAGTACCTGCGGACGCCGAAACGCGAACTTATTGTGAACTTTCCGGTGGAAATGGATGACGACTCGGTGCGGGTGTTCACCGGCTACCGGGTGCATCACAACACCGCGCTCGGTCCGACCAAAGGCGGGATTCGCTACCATCCCGACGTCTCGCTTGATGAGGTGCGAGCCTTAGCGATGTGGATGACCTGGAAGTGCGCGGTGGTCGGCCTGCCCTATGGGGGAGCCAAGGGTGGCGTGATTTGTGACCCCAAGACGCTGTCGGTGCGCGAATTGGAAAACCTCACCCGCCGTTACGCGACGGAAATCAGCGTGTTGATGAGCCCGCAGGGAGATATCCCGGCGCCGGACGTGGGGACCGGCGAGCGCGAGATGGCCTGGATTATGGATACCTACTCCATGCACCGGGGCTACTCGGTGCCGGCGGGGGTCACCGGCAAGCCGTTGGCTATCGGCGGTTCGCTCGGCCGCAGCGAAGCGACCGGCCGGGGCGTGATGATCACTACGCTGGAGGCGCTCAAACGGAAGAACATGCCAGTCGAAGGCGCACGGGTGGTAGTGCAGGGTTTTGGCAAGGTCGGAGCACCGGCCGCTTATCTCATCGAAGAACGCGGCGCCAAGGTGATTGCCGTGAGCGATGCCCAAGGCGGGGTCTACAATCCCCGCGGTCTCGATGCCCGGGACCTCCTGGCCTATGCCGCTGCTCAAAGAACGGTAACGGGGTATAAGAAAGCCGAACCGATCGCGAACGCCGAACTGTTGGAACTCGAGTGCGAGGTGTTGATGCCCTGCGCGCTGGAAAACCAAATCACCGCAACCAACGCGCCACGAGTGCGGGCGAAGATCGTTGCCGAAGGCGCCAACGGTCCGCTTACTCCCGAAGCCGATGAGATTCTGGCGGACAAAGGCGTCTTTATCATTCCTGACGTCTTGTGTAACGCCGGCGGGGTGACAGTATCGTATTTCGAATGGGTGCAGGATCTGCAGTCGTTTTTCTGGGGCGAGGACGAGATCAATGAGCGCTTACGTCAGATCATGGTGCGCAGTTTTAATCACGTCCTGCGGGTCGCCCATGAGAAGAACGTGGATACCCGCACCGCGGCCCAGATTCTTGCTATCCAACGGGTGGCCGAGGCCGTGCTCATTCGCGGGATTTATCCTTGATGCTAATTGGCATTGCAAAATGTAGGGGTCCGATTTATCGGACCCGCAACCGGGCTTGATAAATCAAGCCCCTACAAACTCTGGGTAAACTCTCCATTGAGATGAAAAACGAATGGGTATGAAGGCTACTGCGGCTGAGACTGATCTAACCCGGCCTGTTTGAGGTCGGCGACGACGACTTGCAACAAGGCATCGGGATGCAGGTACGTCTTGGCCGCGTTGTGCACCTGCTCCAGCGTGACTTGGCCGATTAAATCGGCATAGCGATCAGGGTAATCGAGTCCCAATTCATAGAACTCCAATACCGGGAGCAGCGCGGCGACGTCACGGTTCGAGACCAGGCGCAAGGGAAAGCTGTTGATGAAGTAGGCTTTGGCCGCCGTCAACTCGGCTTCGGTCGGACCCTGTTCGATAAAGTGGTGGATCACCTGCAGTGACTCATCCAACGCCTGGGTCGCGGTGGCATTTTTGGTCTGCAATCCCACGGTGAAGGGACCGGCGTGTTTGCGGACGGTGAACCCGCTGCTCACATGATAGACCAAGGCGAGTTCTTCACGGATTTTGTCCATCAGTCGCGACCCAAATCCACCGCCGCCGAGAACGTAGTTCATGAGTTGCACGGCATAATAGTCGGGGTTGGAGCGAGCGATGCCGAGATGGCCAAGCACCACGTTGGCTTGGCTCACCTGCTTGTCGAGCGTGACGCGTTCAGCCGCTAACTTCCGAGAGTCAGGCCAGACCACGCTGGGGATGTCCGCCTGCTGCCAGTCGGCAAAATGGCTGCGCAGCAAGTTGACCGCTTGCTCTTGCGAAATCTCTCCCGCCAGAGCGACGATCGCGTTGTTGGGACGATAGTACGTCTGGTGAAACTTCTTCACGTCGGCCTGAGTGAGTTTGGCCAGGGTGGCCGGCTGCCCTTCCACCAATCTCCCGTAAGGATGGTGAGGGTAGAGCTTCTCCAAAAAGGTTTTCTGTGCCACCCAGCCGGGTTCTTCCTCGTGACTCTGCAACCCGCCCTCAATTTCTTTGCGGGTGCGCTCGAACTCAGCCAGAGGAAAGGTGGGCGTCAGCAGCACCTCGGAGAGCAACTCCAGCGCCGGGTCCAGGTTTTTGCTCAAGGTGGTTAGGGAGATAGTGGTGATTTCGTAGTCTGCATCCACATGCAAAGAAGCACCGAGAAAATCGAGGTCCTCAGCCAGCGTTTGGGCTGAGTGCTTCTTGGTCCCACGCGTGAGCAAAGCGGCGGTGAGATTGGCCAACCCGGCCTTGGCATCCGTATCGGCTGCTGAGCCGGTCTTGAGCAGGATGTTCATCACCACCATTGGTATCCCCGGCCGTTCGGCGACCAGCAGCGTCGCCCCGTTGTCGAGCACCGCGCGCGTGCCTAGCGGCGCGGCCCAAACCGGCACGGCCAAAAAAACCAGCAGGGCAGTACTCCAGGTGCAGTATGACTTCATGTTACTCCCGACCCTAGACTCTCGACCCTAGACTCTTAATGAATGCTCTTGCTGCCCAATCCGCCGTCCGGGGACTCACGTACCGGGGTGCCCTCGGGGATCAAGAGGCCGACCGTACGGTTTTCCTCACGTAAGTAGGTCTGTGCCACCCGCTGCACATCCGCCGCGGTAACGGCGCGTATCCCCGGAACGACTTTGTGGATCAACGACCAATCTCCCAAGGAGGCGTATTCCCCGAGTTGCATGGCGCGGAAGAAGAGCGAGTCTTGCCCATAGATGAGCGTGGACTCGAGCAGATTTTTGGCTCGTTCCAGTTCTTTGTCCGCCACCGGTTGCTGCTCGAGCTTTTCAATTTCCTGAGACAGCGCCGCCTCGGCATCCCGCCACTGCTTCCCTGGGGCGATACGCATGGACAGGGCAAAAAGGCTCGGGTCTCGCGAAGTGCGGTCGTAATCCACGTCCGCATTGAGCACGAGCGCCTTCTCTTCCACCAGGGTGTGTTGCAGCCGCGAACTCCGACTGCCGGCGAGGATCACCGCCAACAGCGAAAGGGCGAAACTGTCGTCGTTCTTCAGGTTCGGGACGTGATAGGCGACGACATAAATCGGCAGAGAGGCGGGACGCTTGAGGGAGATCCGCCGCTCGCCATGCTGTGGCGGCTCGACCGCAGTCACTTCCTGTGCGGGCGTACCGGCCGGGATCCCGCCAAAGACGGATTTGATCTTGGGCAGTAGGGTGTCTGGCGTCACATCCCCGGCAATCATCAGGAGGGCATTGTCCGGGGCATACATGACCTGATGGTACTTTTTCACGTCCTCTAGCGTGATGACCTCCAGGTCGTGCATCCAGCCGACTACCGGCCAGCCATAGGGGTGGGCAGTATAGGCGGCGGCGCTGACCTGTTCCATCAACTCGGCGGCGGGATCATCGACCGTGCGCATCCGCCGTTCTTCCATGACGATTTTCTTTTCCGCCGCGAATCCGATGTCATCGAGAGTCAGGTTGGCCATGCGGTCGGCTTCGAGTTCAAGCAGCAAGTCCAGATGTGGGGCCGCGGCGTTTTCGAAGTAGACGGTGTCGTCTTCGGCGGTAAAGGCGTTGTGCGAGCCGCCTCTTTCTTGCACCAAGCGGGAAAATTCCCCCTCTCCGTGTGTGGGAGTACCACGGAACATCAGGTGTTCGAGCAGGTGGGAGATGCCAGTGGCGCCGAGTTGCTCATTGCGCGAACCGACTTTGTACCACACTTGCAGTGAGACTACCGGCGCACGGTGATCTTCGAGGATCACCACCGTCAGGCCGTTCGCCAGCGTGTCCTGCGTGACCTTCCAGCCTTGTTCGTCGGCATGGCCGGGCGGGAGTGTCCCCAGCAGGAGTGCGACGAACACACCGCTAGCGACGAGTCGATGCCAGTGCTGTGTCATGCAAGATTCCTCTTCGATCAGTATATCCATTTCCCTTTGGTAAAGCGGAAGATCTCAGAAACCTGCTGGGAGTCGGTCTCTTGAAAGGGACCCTTGAGCGCCTCTTCTTTGGTTTTGCCGACACACCGCAGGGTCTTTTCAAAATAGGTCAGGATGCCGACAAAAGGGGTCTCTTTTGAGTCGGTCTTTTTCACGATGATATAGCGGTGAGGGAAATAGCCGACGTACTCGGCGGCAAACCCTTCGGAGGATTGGCTGACCTTCACTTTCTCAGTGCGATGAAACTCTTCCGCCTCGGAGAGTTTCTTCATCCAGGCGATGGTAAAGGCATCGAAACTCGTTTGCGCGGCTTCTTCGTTGAGATCGACCAGGGGGGGAGGTGCGGTTTTCCCTTTGGCCGGTTTATTGGCCGCGACACGAGAGGCTTTGGCTGAAGGTTTGGTCGCTGTACCGCTATTCTGGTCTGCCGCCAAAACAGGGGAAGAAATAAGCAGCAGCAGCAGGTAAGGGAAGGGAACACAAAATCGTGGGTCTTTCGCGCGCGCCATGTACATATCGTCCTCCTCTTCCTCTGCTCCCGCTGTGAGGATGGAAGCGCAGTTCCACTCCACAACGAAGAGATGCGAGCACGATGTAGCAGAAAAGCGGGAACCAGGGAAGAGAGAGACGTATTCCGCTAATCTCCGCACGCAGTGCAAGCGGCGGCTGGCGAGCGGTTATAGATTGTCCCGCAGCGCCGCTAACCCTGGGAGGTCGCCCGCCTCGAGAAACTCAAGAGACGCACCGCCACCGGTGGAGATATGGCTGATCTTGTCGGCGAGACCGGCTTGGGTGAGGGCGGCCACGGTGTCTCCGCCACCGGCGACGCTGAAACTAGTGGTGGCGGCTACCGCTTCAGCCAAAGCCCGAGTGCCGCGGTCGAAGGGCGGAATCTCAAACACCCCCATCGGGCCGTTCCACAGGATCGTGCGCGCGGAGTGAACGGCAGTCGCGAAAACCTCAATACTCCGCGGTCCGATATCAACCCCCAGCTGCGTATCGGGAATCTCGCGCCCAGGCGTGGTTGAAGAGGGAGTGCCGGTTTTTAACTCCGCCACGATGACGTGATCTTTAGGCAAGAGGATCGTTACGCCACGGCGAGCTGCCTCCGCGAGCATGGAGGTGACTTCTTCCACCTTGTCTGGTTCGACCAGCGACTTCCCTATAGCGATGCCTTGGGCCTTTTGCAGGGTGTACGCCATGGCCCCGCCGATGATGATCGTATTGACACGCGACAGCAGGCTACGAATCAGGCCGATCTTATCGGAGACCTTGGCTCCGCCCAGGATGGCGACGAACGGTCTTTGCGGATGCACCAGCAACCGCGACAGCGCGTCAATCTCTTTGCGCATGAGGAAACCGATCCCTTTGCTGGCAAAGTGCTGGACCATGCCGACAACCGAGGCATGCGCGCGGTGCGATGAGCCGAAAGCATCATTGACGTAGACGTCTGCCAGCGCGGCCAGGGCGCGCGCGAAGCCCGGCTCGTTCTTTTCCTCTTCGGCATGGAAGCGCAAGTTTTCTAGGACCATCACCTCACCGGCTGAGAGTGTGGCGAGCTGTTCTTGCACGACTGGGCCGATACAATCGGGCGCGAGCCTGACCGCGGCGTGCAGGAGCGTCCCTAACCGCTCGGCGGCAGGCTTGAGACTGAAGGCTGGGTCTACTTTCCCCTTAGGCCGGCCGAGGTGAGAAGCCAGAAGAACTTGGGCTCCCTGAGTGACGGCATAGCGGATGGTGGGCAGTGCCTCACGGATGCGGGTGTCGTCGCTGACCGTACCATCTTTGTGGAGCGGGACATTGAAGTCCACACGGATAAAGACACGTTTACCGGCGAGCGGAAGGTGATCGATTGGGGTCAATGCCATGTGCTTCTAGGTCCTTAGGGTAGGGTAGGGGCGAGTTTCAAACTCGCCCCTACTTCCGATGCTCGGTAGACACAGGGGGGAGTAGTTCCTGCTTTGCTGCTGTCAGGACGATGCTGCGGCTTGGCGAAAATCTTGGGGCTTAGCGTCAACCGGAATCGCCGCCGGCTCAAGCGCCAGATCGAGAGCCTCATCAATAGTCTCAACAAAAAGGAACTTCAACTCTGCTCGCACGTTGGCCGGCACATCCTCCAGGTCTTGTTCATTGCGTTTCGGCAGGATCACCGTCGTGACCCCGGCCCGCCGGGCGGCGAGCACCTTTTCTTTCACCCCACCGATGGGCATGACTTTGCCACGCAGCGTGATCTCACCCGTCATAGCTAGATGCGAGCGCACGGGCCGACCGGTGAGCAAAGAGGCCAGAGAGGTTGCCATGGTAATCCCGGCGGACGGACCGTCTTTAGGAATCGCGCCTGCGGGCACGTGCAAGTGCAGGTCGCAGTTTTCAAAGAAGTCCGGTGGCAAGCCCAGACGACCCGCGCGCGAGCGGATATACGAGAGCGCCGCCTGCGCGGATTCTTTCATCACCTCGCCAAGATGGCCGGTGAGCGTGAGCCCTTTTTTCCCGGCCATGCGCGTCGATTCGATGAACAAAATATCCCCGCCGTTCGGAGTCCAGGCCAGACCGATAGCCACTCCCGGTTCTTGGGTCCGCTCGGCCACCTCGTAGAAGTGTTTCTCCGGGCCGAGTAACTCGGTGACCTTGCTCCCTGTGATCTCCGTCTTCTCGGTGTGACCTTCAGTGAAAGCGCGGGCGACCTTGCGGCAGACCCGACCGATCTCGCGCTCCAGGTTCCGTACGCCGGCTTCGTGCGTGTAGCTGTGCACGATGCTCAACACCGCCTCATCGGCAAAAGCAATCAGGTCGTTGGTGAGGCCGTTCTCGGTGATTTGCTTGAGAATCAAGTGGCGCTTGGCAATTTCCAGCTTTTCTTCTTCGGTATAGCCGGCCAGTTCGATCACCTCCATGCGGTCCCTCAGCGCCGGTGGCACCGGCTCCAGATAGTTGGCAGTAGTGATAAACATCACCCTGGACAGGTCAAAGGGGACTTCGAGGTAGTGATCGGAAAACGAGAAGTTCTGCTCCGGGTCGAGGACTTCGAGAAGCGCCGAGGCCGGGTCGCCACGAAAATCCATTCCCAATTTGTCCACTTCGTCGAGCATGAACAGCGGATTGTTCGAGCCGGCGTTGCGCAGCGACTGAATAATGCGACCTGGCAGGGAGCCAATGTAGGTGCGGCGATGCCCACGAATCTCGGCTTCATCGCGTACGCCGCCCAGTGAAAGCCGGATGAACTTGCGACCCATGGCGCGAGCGATCGAACGGCCCAACGAGGTCTTGCCCACTCCCGGAGGACCGACGAAGCACAGGATCGGCCCCTTGGGGTCGTGTTTCAACTTGCGCACTGCCAGATATTCGAGGATACGGTCTTTGATCTTTTCCAGATCATAGTGATCCTCATCGAGGACTTGGCGGGCGTGGGGGATGTCGAGATTGTCTTCGGTCGAGAGCGACCACGGCAAGTTGACCAGCCATTCGAGATAGGTACGCACCATCGAGTGCTCAGCCGACTCAGGCGGAATAATACGCAGCCGCTCTAGCTCGTTCTCCGCAGCCTTGCGCGCCTCGGTAGGCATCTTGGCTTCTTCGATCTTTTTGCGCAGATCCTCGATCTCGCCGGAACGCGAGTCGCCTTCACCTAACTCTTTTTGGATGGCGCGCATCTGCTGGCGCAAATAGAACTCTTTCTGGTTCTTGTTGAGTTCGCTCTGCACCTGCGACTGAATTTTGTTGCCGAGTTCAACCAATTCGACCTCGCGGTTGAGGATGGTGGAGAGCTTCTCCAAGCGAGAGCGCACGTTGAGCGTACTCAGCAAGTCTTGCTTCTCATCGACCGAGATATTGAGGTTCGCGGCAATGAGGTCGGCCGCCCTGCCCGGGTCCTTGATATTCATCACCACGCCCTGCAATTCATCCGGCAGATACGGGACCATGGAGACGAACTTGGCGAACTGGCTGACCATGTGGGTCTGGAGGGCGTTCATATCAGAGGACGGCAAGGCGATATCTTGCAAGTGCGCGACACGGGCACGCAGGTAGGGCTCTTGCTGCAAGTATTCTCTGATCTCGATCCGTTTGAGACCCTGTACCAGGATGCGCATGCTGCCGTCAGGATATTTGAGCGTCTTGAGAATACGCCCGGCACATCCACGGGAGAAAAGCGCATCGGGAGCGGGGTTCTCATCATCCGGGTTCTTTTGCGCCGCCAACCCTAAAAGGCTATCGCCTTTGCGGCAATCCTCAACCAGTTTGAGAGAGGACCCGCGCGAGATCAGCAATGGAACGATCTGGGCAGGAAAAATCACGACCCCGCGCAAGGGCAAGATCGAGAGTTCCAGCGGAATGATCACGCTACTCAGGTCTTCTTCAAAACCGGCAGGGCGTTGTTCTTGGGCCTCTATGTCTGCCATCGAGGTATCCTCCGATACAGTATCAACAATGAACTGATGTAAAAGTAATACATGCCCTCTGCTTGCACAAGGGGCAAAGACTGGTTACAACCTTCGACACACCGCACGTGAGAAGGCCGGTATGAGTCAAGACAAGCTCTTCACCCTCGCCGAGGCGAATGCGCTGATCCCGCAGATCGAACTTATCATGGAAAGGATGCAGCGCCTGAGCATGAAGGTGCGCGAAGAAATCGAGACCCTGGCCCGAGAACGCGGCGAGCAGATGCTGGCGGAACTCTCGATGTCACAGATGTTACGCCTGAAGCCGTCGCTCCGGCCGATATTTGAAGAGTTGGTGCAAGCGGTACAGGACATCGAGAAACACGGGTGTGCCTTCAAGGGACTCGAACTCGGACTGGTCGATTTTCCCGCCCAACTCAGTGGTGAAGAAGTTGTGGAACTGTGCTGGCAGTATGGCGAGAAAGAGATTGCCTTCTACCATCGCCGCAACGAGGGGTTTGCCGGCCGTCAGGCTCTTCACCCGCAACAGCGCAAGCCACAGTATTACCAATAGCGGTCGTGGAAAAATATCGCGCGGTTCTCTTCGATCTGTTTGGCACGGTTGCCCTGTTTCAGCAGGACAAGTTGCCGCTCTTCGAGTGGCAGGGCAAGACCTCGCGCTCGACGATGGGCCGGTTACGCGCGGTCGTCGAACAAAAAGTCCCACAGATCTCGTTTGCTCATTTCTTCTCCACCTTGGTAGAAGTGAGCCGTGAATTGGGAGAAGTCCGTACTCGCGAGATGCGCGAGTTTTCTTCAGCTCATCGCTTCGGGCTGACACTTGTGCGGGCAGGTGTACCTGATTCCTCGGAAACTCGCGGCATCGCCGAAGAACTCTCGCTCGCGCATATGGCGCTGCTGGCCGCGGCGACTGACATTCCCTCTGCGCACGTGGGCTTGCTGGACCGCGCGCGCGAGCAGTACGGCGTGGCGTTGGTATCGAATTTTGACCATGCCCCGACCGCCCGACTGATCTTGCGGCGTGGCGGCGTCGCACAACACTTCCGGCACATCGCCATTTCCGCTGAGCATGGCTGGCGCAAGCCGCACCCGCGGATTTTCACTGATGCGCTGGCGGCGCTGGGCGCGGAGCCGCGCGAAGCGTTGTTTGTCGGTGACTCTCCCGCTGACGATATTATCGGCGCCAAGGCAGTGGGCATGGACATTGCCTGGGTGAATGCACCTGGTGCGGAACTGCCCGCTGGAATTCCTGCTCCGGACCATGTCGTGCGCGCCATTCCCGAACTGCACAATATTCTCTTCCGCTGATGGCGCGCAGAGTCCAGATCGCCGTGATCGGAGATGGCCAGCCACCAGTTGAGGTCGCGCGCTGGGCTGAAGAAGTGGGTCGTCTTTTGGCTCAGCGTCGAGCGGTGGTGGTATGTGGTGGCCTCGGTGGAGTGATGGCCGCGGCGGCGCAGGGCGCGGCTGCCGCGGGTGGGCTCACAGTCGGTATCTTACCGACGTATGATGCGGCGACAGCGCATCCCGCCATTGCCGTCGCCATTCCTTCAGGCATGGGCGAAGCGCGTAACGTGTTGGTGGTGGCCTCCGGTGACGCTGTGATCGCGTTGCCCGGCTCATACGGAACACAGTCAGAAGTGGCGTTAGCGTTGAAGCTGGGCAAAAAAGTGATCGGCGTACAAGCCTGGGGAGACGTGCAAGGAGTTCAGGTGGCGCAGACACCGGCGGAGGCGGTAGAGCTGGCGCTACGCGCGGTGGGCAATCTAAAACGTAACGAGTGATACCACATCGCCATTCGATTGTGCCATTGGCCGTGCGTGCTTCGACAAGCTCAGCACGAACGGGCTTTTTGCTCCGCGCAACAATCCGGCCCGTTCGCCCTGAGTCCTGCGACTTGTGCTCAGGACAGGCTCCGCGTGAGCGAAGTTGAAGGGCGACAGTGGTATTGGCAATGGCCTATATGAAAAACGAAGAAGTTCGTTCCGGAGTCAGCCCTGCCGCGTCCCCGTCCCGCCCTGGCGCAAGCGTTTGCGCAGGATCGGGATAGCGTTGATCTTCATCGCGCGCAGCAAATCCCAATAGATACCCCGTGGTCGAGGGTACACCGAGCGCGTGGCGACTACTTCATTGGGAGTGACGATAAAATCAATTGATACGTCGTGCGGGAACATGGGGATTTTGTACAAGATGAGTTGCAGCGGATGGATGGTGGTGACGACTGGGGTCAGCTCTCGGACTTTCCCCTCTTCGCGCAGCAGGCCATATTCAAGATCAGAAAACCCTCCGCCTTTTCCCAGCCGAGCGCCATCGCGGCCGACCGCGACTGAGCCGCAGACGATGAGATCGGTGTGGCGCATTTCCCGCAGAGACACCAGACGGCCATATTTGAGCGCGCCGCGAATGTTTGTTACCAGGAGTACGCGACTGCCGAGTTTTTGCGGGTCAAGTTCGACGAAACACTTTTCCGCTTTAAGCCGCGGGACCGCGACGTAAAGAACCTTCCCGTCAGCCAGCGCGGCGCGGCGCACGGAGAGTTGCGGAGCATCGCGATTGACCTTGATCACTTGGGCCTTGCGCCACACGGCCAACTCGCGCAGTTGTTGCGCCGCTTTTTCGGCTCCGGGAAAATTCGGGATCCTGCCCTGCGCACCGGGAAAGCGAGCAGCTCCTTGCTGCAGCAGGAGTTGCCACATGGTGTTGCGCAGCTCGGCCTTCATCGTCGCCCAGTGGCCGTTGTCAGTAAGATAGCGCTCGCGTGCGGCCATCAGTCCCGCCTTTAGTTCTCATCATGGCTTTTCGTCTGATCGTCTTGAGACCTTTTCATACAGACCACAGAACGGAGAAAAAAACAATACGCCGGACGGTGACAGGAGAGCCTGAATCTCTTACAATCCCTTCCCTCACCCCAGGATACGCCGGAACAGAGGAGAACACGATGGATTTCCAGTTTACTGCGCAGGAAGAAATTTTTCGTCAGGAGCTGCGTTCGTGGCTTGCCGCCCATCTGCCGGCTGACTACGACCCCGAGAAGTTTGCGTGGGAGATGGATACGGAGGAGCGCTTTCGCGTGCAGATGGCCTGGCACAAACAATTACACGCGGGGGGCTGGGTCGGCATCCACTGGCCGCGAGAGTACGGTGGTCGTGGCGCCACGTTGATCGAGCAACTGATCTTCCACGAAGAACTGGAACACGCGCGTGCACCCCATCCAACTAATGTGTTGGGGCTGATCATGGCTGGCCCGGTGATCATGCACTGGGGCGCTGAGGAACAGAAGAGACGTTACCTGCCGAAGATCCTCTCCGGCGAGGAACTGTGGTGCGAAGGGCTTTCTGAGCCGGGGTCGGGTTCGGATCTCGCCTCGCTCCAGACTCGCGCGGTGGAAGACGGCGATCATTTTGTCATCAATGGCCAGAAGGTATGGACCAGTTGGGCTCACCGTGCGCGCTTCTGTCAATTGTTCGTCCGTACTGATCCGGACGTGCCGAAGCACAAGGGCATGGCCTGCCTGTTGGTTGACATGAAGACTCCTGGCGTTACCGTGCGCCCGCTCGTGCAAATCAATGGCGACGCTGAGTTCAACGAGGTCTTTTTCGACAATGTGCGTGTGCCCAAAGCCAACCTGCTGGGCTCCAAAGACCAGGGGTGGCAGGTGTTGGTCACTACTCTGATGTTCGAGCGCTCGGGTATTGGTTTTGACCTACCGGTGGATGCGACCTTGCAGCAGTTGGTCGCTCTCGCGCGACGAGTCCAACTCAACGGACAACCGGCCAGCGTTGATCCCGCGGTGCGGCAGAAATTGGCGCAGTTCTCCATCGAGTGCAAGGCGGTTCGTTATAATGTGCTGCGTCATCTGACCCGCCGCCTGAAGGGGAGTCCTCCCGGTCCCGAAGGCTCGATCGGTAAGCTTGCCGGCAGCGAAGTGGGATTGAAGATGGCGGCGTTTGCCACGGAACTGTTAGGGGCTTATGCGCCCCTCACTGCGGACTCTCCCTATGCGATGGATCAGGGTAGGTGGGCGCGGATGGCCTTAGGCGCACGCGCACTGACCATCGCCGGTGGTACCTCCGAGGTGCAGCGTAACATCGTCGGCGAGCGCGTCTTGGGTCTGCCGAAGGGGTAGAAAAAATAGAAGTATCGCTTTCATAAATGAAAGAAAATTTTCTTTTTCCGCTGGGCTCTGGACAAGATCTGAAGCGTTTTATCGGAAAACTGAGAACGCGGCTGCTGACAGAGCCTTGGATCGCGGCACGGTCCTCCCTCATGCCTGTGGATAAGCTGTGGAGAACCCTGTGAGTCGTTGTGCGAACTCAAAGAAAAAACGCTGCCTTAATCGGTTGTGCCTATCTTTTGAGCACAATGGCCGGGCCATACATTCATAGTCTATGAGACTGGTTGGTGCAGACAGTAATGGAGTTGTACACCTTCTCAAGAAATTCTATACAAGGCGCGGCTGTCTACGTCGCGATTGTTCAAGCAATGCTCGCAGAGAGAGCAAGGAGGATTCATGCCGTCCAAAGAGCCACACGCAGGGAGCCAGACTCCGACTCCTGATGCTGCTACGAATCTGAAGCGGGTCGAGCGTTTTCTCCGGCTGCTGACCTGGCAGATGTTCTTTCTGCTGGTGATTCTGCTGTATCTGGTACTACGGCCGCAGGCGGGCCGCTTCCAATTCACCGTAGCCGGAGAAGATGTGGTGGTCTTTGATACGGCGAGTTCGCGAGCACTGGCCGTGAAGCTTCAGAAGCAGGTGATGGGTGCGGGCGACAAAGCCGAGCCCGGAGCCCCGCCGGCTGGGGAAGAAAACAAGTAGGGGCGGCCCCGCGGGGCCGCCCAGTGGTAGGGGCGCACGGCGTGCGCCCAGAGGAGGGCAACCACATAGGGTTGCCCCTGCTATTGGGAGGAATCTATGCCTCGTCTCGGCGTTGTTCTTTCGACCGCAACCGAAGCCTCGCCCAAAGAATTCATCCAGCTCGGGCAACTGGCTGAGGAGAAAGGTTTTGACGCGATCCTGGTCAACGAGGGCAGGGGAGACGCGCTTGCCTGTGCCGAGGCCATCGCGCTGAGCACCTCGCGCATCAAGGTCGGCACCAACATTGCCAACATCTACTTCCGCCATCCCTTTTTGGCAGCGATGACTGCGGCCACCATCTCCGACTTGTCAGACGGCCGGTTGGTGTTAGGGCTCGGTGTCAGCCACCGGCCGTTGATTGAATCGCTCGGCATGAAGATGGAGCAGCCGCGTCAGTACATGCGCGAGTATGTACAAACTGTGAAGAAAGCGCTCAGTGGTCAGCCTATCGGTTCGTTCTTCCGTCCGCGTCCATCGGCGCATCCGGTGCCGGTGTACGTGGCAGCGGTCACCACCGAGAGCGCGGAAGTTGGTGGCGAACTGGCCGACGGCATCATGCCGTTCTTGCCGGCGCGTTCATATCTGACTCGTCTCGTCGAGGCGGCCAAGAGCGCGGCGCAAGGGGTAGGGAAAGATCCAAACGCGTTGGATTGTATCGTCAGCATCCCCACCTTCATCTCTGACGATCTGGAACAAGCGCGATCAGCCGCTCGCTATAACCTGGCGTTCTTCGCGCAGTTGCCTTTCTATCGCAAACAGTGGCGTCGCTGTGGGTTCGTGGACGAGGTCAATGCCTTACAAGAAGCGTGGCAGAGAAATGACCGACGCGCGGCCGCGGCGTTGGTCTCGGATCGCATGGTCGATGAGGTCTGTGTATTCGGCCCGCCGAGCCTGTGCCGCGAGCAATTGGCCGCCTTCCACGAAGCCGGCGCGGCGATGCCGGTGATTGCGGTGAGTCCGGTCAACGAGGAGCGATTGACGGCGACGCGCAAGGCGTTGAGTTTGCTGGCGCCGTGAGAAGCATCGGACGGTGTAGGGGCGCGATTGATCGCGCCGGTAGGGGGCCGATTCACCGACTCCACCCAGGGCTTGATAAATCAAGCCCCTACAACTGCTATTCCGTGTCCGCTCGCGCCTTGAATGTTGCCAGCCAGCGATCAAACTCGTCCTCGCCTATACGTTGGGGATTCTCCCGGTCAAGTTCCCAGCGGATTGGATTGGTGGCAATATATTCTCGGATGTGGGTTAAAGAGTCTTCGTCACGAACGATGTGTTCGTAGTAGTTGCGTTGCCACTTGAATTCTTGAAGTCCCGCGAGGTGTATCTGGCGGGCGGTTACAGCTTTGAAAGATCGTATGATTTCCCCCAACGTAGGGGCGCGAGTTATCACGCCCTGGCGGGGGATGGTGGGCGCAATGAATTGCACCCCTACCAATACGAGGATGCCGTGAAGGTGGTTGGGCATGACCACGAACTGATCCAATTCGGCGATAGGGAAACGTTCCGGTAATCCAGCCCACACGGCTTGCGTCAGCCGCCCCGCATCGTTCAACACCATCTCCCCGCTTACTACCTTTCCAAACGAACATTCCTTATCCTGGGTACAGATGGTGACAAAATAGGCCCCGGCCTGGGCATAATCGTATCCCTGCAGACGGATAGACCGGCGGTGGTGGACGTCAGGTTGCATGGCTGCATTGCCCGATCGTAGGGGCGCGATTGCTCGCGCCCGGTTCCGTGACCCCGTGCAGGGGCATGCTTGATCACGCCCGGACGCATTGGGCGCAATGAATTGCGCCCCTACAAATTACATTGTTCCGTAGGGGCGTGATTTATCAAGCCCGCTTAGGGATTCGCTGCGGTGGGCGCAATGAATTGCGCCCCTACAAATTACATTGTTCCGTAGGGGCTTGATTTATCAAGCCCGCTTCATGTCCCCTCTTTCTACAACTCCCCGCGAAACGCCCGGTGCAACAGCGACGCGAACAGGTCCTCCAACCGCCTGCGGTTCTCGGCCTGCTTGGTCTCCATCGCCCGCACCTCCACCACCCGAGTAGCAAACTCGCGCTGGAGGGGGGGTGGGGGAAGAGGAACTGACAAGGATTTTACATCCTCTTGGTTAATGCTCGACTGATTGATGGAGTGCTTGGCTCTGCTCAGGATATGCCGTTTGACGGTAGGAGTTTGCAAGTAGTGAATCAAATAACCGGAGTCGATTCGCTTGGGTGATAGAGAGAATCGCATCATATTAGACTCAAACACTATGGCTTCGGGGAGCGCCGGAATAAGCGCGCTCTTCCCTAGGAATTCCGGACTGTTGACACGGTTAATAACAATATCGCCCTCGTGCAACTTATAACGTGCCACCTCATCGTCAGTAAGGCGTAGTCGGCGAAGTCTGCTAAAGTCGGTGACCCGACCATCATAAAAACTGTCTATCCGCAGAATAGGCGTTCCATCGCCATAGGCGGAGGAGTGCTTATAAAGGCCGTTCTGGGGGCCATCTGCCATAAGTTCCCCAAGACTGTGACCAGGCCATTTCATTGGATTTGTTTCGGGATCCCCGAACCTCTCGTGAAAAATGGCAGGGATGAGGTCGGCGGTGCGGCGGTCGACCTGCTCTCGCAACCTCTGCAACTCCTCCGCCTCATCCAGGAGCCTCACAATCCGTTCTTGCTCTAGCAGAGGTGGAAATGGGATTTTGATCCGTTCCAGGTCGGAGATCTTCAACCCTTTGACTGTTGCGCCAACACCTGTTTGCTCAAGCACAGTGGCTTGAGATAGAAGGAAGTACATCAAATACCGTGGCGCGATGTTTCCATTTTTGGGAACGAGAGCCTTGAGGTCTTGGTTGATTGCCACGGGTAGACGATTGATACAGACCTTTCCCAGTCCAACCCGCGAAGCGATAATCACGGTGCCTGGCCTCACGAGTTTTGAGGCGCTATTTTTTAGCCCTTCCTCTGTGATCGTCTCGGTAGTAAACGCCAAGTCCTGAGACGTGAGGTCCTTGACCGATGCCCAGGGTATTGATCCTCCCCAATATTGAGGCACGTCGCGGCTCGGCGTGCCTCCGCCGACGAATTCGACCATTTCACCGAGTTGGACATACGGCTCGCCCTTCATCGGCTTATGACCTCAATCAACCTTTCGACCTTGACCCGGATCTCGTTTTCAATTCGCGAAATGTCAGAAAGGATCTCGGCCGGGTGGTCATGCCTCATGGCTTCTGCTTGTACGGGTTTGTACCGTCCAGCCACTAGGCTCAAATCCTCATTCTCTCGAATCCTCTCGATCGACACCCGGTAGCTGTTGGGGCCTTCGTCGCGGTTGGGCCACTTGGTCAGCATGTCGAGGATGTCGTTGGCGCCGATTGGCGTGCGTTTGTCGTCGAGCGAAAAACCGTCGGCGGTGAGGTCATAGAACCAGACACTCTGCGTGGAGCGACCCTTCTGGAAAATCAGCGCTGCCGTGCCGACGCCGGAGTACGGCTTGAACACACCGGAGGGTAGGTTGATCACCGCTTGTAGCTCACAATCTGTCAGCAGCAGCTCGCGCACCTTGCGGGCGGCCTTGGTCGAGCCGAACAGTACGCCGTTGGGCACGATCACGCCAGCGCGGCCGCCGGGAGCCAGATGGTCAATGAACCACTTGAGGAACAGCAACTCGGTGTTGCGAGTGTCGAGGTTGATGTCTGCCAGAATGCTTTCTTCTTGAATCTTGCCGGCAAAGGGCGGATTGGCCAGGATCACCTCGAAGGTTAGCCCAGGGTAGGGGCTGCCTTTCCCGGTGGTCAGCGGGTTGTGAAACTCGATGTTCGCCTTCTCCAGCCGGTGCAAATAGAGGTTGAGGATGGCGATCTTCACCATGTTGGCGTCGTTGTCGTAGCCGGTGAACGCCTGCTCTTCGAGAAACCTCCACTGCGCCGGCTTGAGCAGGTCACCGATCGCCTGCCCTCTGGCTAGGGCGGGTTTGGAGGTGTGCTGGCGCAGGATGTGGTTGAGTGCGGCGATAAGAAAACCGGCTGTGCCACAGGCCGGATCGCAGATGCGCTCTCCCGGTTGCGGGTCCAGCAGGGCGACGATCATGGCGATGATGTGGCGCGGCGTGCGAAACTGGCCATTAGTACCCGACATCGAGAGCTTGCTGAGCAGGTACTCGTACATGTCGCCCTTCGGGTCCTCGCCCTCGTGGGCGGACAGGTCCATCTCGTGGATGCTCTGGATGATGGCTCGCAACGTCGGACGGTCGTATACCTTCAGCGTGGCGCGGTTGAACAACATCCTGCCGGTCTCGGACAGGCTGGGGAGTTCGTGCAGGCTCTCGATGCCAGACCGCACGGCATCGAACAACTCATCGCCGGTGAGGGTGACGAAATTGCCCCAGGCAAACCGCGCCCATTTGCCGGAGAAGATGCGACTGTACTTCTTGTCCAGGGTCGCCAGCAGTTCGTCTTTTTCCGTGAGCAAGCGCAGGAAGAGCAGGTAGGAGATCTGCTCGATGGAATCCATCGGGTTGTTGACACCACCCGCCCACAAGATGTTCATGAGCTGGTCCACCTTCTGGCGCAGGCCGGAGGAGTGGAAGTTGGTGCCGTTGGGTTTGGGGGTAAGGTTCGGTGAGGCGCTCATACAAGCTCCACAAGAGGGGATCTTTCCGAGGTCCTCAAGATGTAGGGGCGCAATTTATTGCGCTCATGCAGGGGAAAGGCGCGCAAGCCGGACGCGATGAATCGGATCGGACGGCCGACAACCACGGGCGCGATGAATCGCGCCCCTACTTGTTTATGGATTTGTCCCGGGCGGGTGTGTCGAAACATGCCTACTCTCTTTCAGACCGGGCGCGATGAATCGCGCTCCTACTCTCTTTCAGCTTCCTGCCAAAATTGACTGCCGCACCAGCGTGGACTGCCGCAGCGCTTCAAAGACATCCTCACGCTCAGTGAAGCGGGCTAACGCGGTCAGGCCGCCAAGCTGATTGAACTGACTGCTGGTGAAGAGCGTCACGTCTCCCGCGATGAATCGTTTGAGCGCCTGCGCATCGTCGGCCAGCAGTTGCGCCGTGGCGGCCAGCCACTTCTGATCGCTGTAGCGCAAGTTGAAGCGGGCGGCGAGGGAATCGACGGTGTCAGTGACCACTTGATCCTTGGTCGGCAAGGGCTTCTTGCCGAGGGCATTGTAGACAAACGCCGGCGTCGGCGCAGGCACGCCATAGGACAGCACCAGCTTGTCCGGCGAGTAGAACATTTCCGGTTTGTGGAAGAAGCGCTCGTGCAGAATTGTCTCCACCGCGTCGTCGTCCTCGGCCTCGACGGCTTCCTTCATCTCTGGATCACGTTGCGCAAAGTCGTTGATATCCTGCTCGAACGACCCACGGAAGGTCATCAAGTCCACCTTCTCGCCGTTGGGGCCGACGATGCGAATCTCCTGCGAAACAATCACGTCGTGGCCTGCCCAGACAGGAATCTCCCGCTGCACATACGGAGGCGGCGTGTGTTCGGCGACTTCCGGGTTCGTTTCTTGTTCGGGCTTTGGCTTTTGCCCCGTTGCAGAATCTCGGGCTTCCTCCACCTTAGGCTTAGGCAGTGGCAAAGGAATCGAGTAGTCGTACTGTTCCTCGAAATACTCGGCGACGCCGCAGAAGTCGAGCAAGAAGAAATGCTTCTTTTCGTACTCGGTGTTGCCGAGGCGGAAGGTGTAGAGCCGCGTGCCTCGTCCCTTGATCTGGATGTATTCAGTGGGCGAGAAGATCGGCCGCATGAGCACGACGTTGAGCAGGTCGCGGCAGTTATAGCCGGTGGAGAGCATATCCACCGACACGGCAACACGCTCTGCCCGTTTGCCGTCGCGGAATTCTTTGGCGAAGGCCGCTGCATCGGGAATACGAGAGGTGATGGTGAGCGCGAGCCCTGGCTGGAGTTCGTTGAGGATCTTGGTGAGGTTCGTAGCGTGCGTCTGGTTCACGGCGAAGATGATCGACTTGCCGAGCTGTCCGGCGGGATCGCGCTGGGCTTGTTGGAGAAACGCCTCGCACATGACGCGATTGCGCTGGGGCGTGAAAATCTTCCGCTCCAGGTCCTGGATCTTAAAGCTCTCTTCTTGCTCGTTGATGACCACGGCCCAGCCTTTGTCCGCCAGGGCTTGCGTGGTGATGTCGGAACGGATGTCGAAGATCTTGGGCAGGCACAGGAACGGACCTTCGACATCCTGGACGGCCTCGATGATATCGTAGCGATAGGTCGGCATGCCCGGCTCGCAACCGAAGTAATGATAGGTATCACGGAGCTGACGGGCTTCGAGGGCTTTGGGGTCTTCCTGGCCGAGGCGGTTGAGGTCGATGTTCTTGAGGTACGCCTTGGGTGTGGCAGTGAGACCGATACGGGTGGCCTGGAAGAACTGTACCACCTCGCGAGCGTCGCCGTAGATCGAGCGGTGGGCTTCGTCGTTGATGACCAGGTCGAAGTGAAAAGGCGTGAACTCCTCCCGGTAGCGGCGATCCACCATCAGCGACTGCAAGGTGGCGACGACAACACACGAGCCCAGCAGTTCACCAGGCCGGCGGCGGGCGGTCTTGTAGATCACTGGACTGTACTCACGCAAGACGACGTTGAAATCTTCCATCGTCTGCTTGGCCAGCTCGATGCGATCAACAATAAACAGCACCCGCTCGGCGTTACGCGTAGTGAGGAAGCGGCGAATCAAAGCGGCACACAGCAGTGTCTTGCCGGTGCCGGTGGCCATTTCCAGCAGGAATCGGTGTGTGCTGTCGCGGTCAAATTGTTGCGC